>JBAXBF010000010.1:0-26425 GCA_037142095.1 Chloroflexota bacterium | reverse complement strand
TTGTCGATTATCACCCTCCTGCTTGCCTGGACCAATGCCTGGCACGGTTTGTTATGGAGTGAGATTAGCGTTGGTCCAAAAAATGAAAATATCTTGATTTATCAGCATGGACCCTGGTTCTGGGTCTCCGCCGCTTATTACTACGCGTTTATTTTCGCAACGATCATCATCCTTCTAAACCGTTATATTAACTCCTCCCCCCTCGATCGCAGGAGAGTAGGGGTCATGATCCTGGGCAGCTTGTTTCCGTTTGCCGGTGGTCTCATCTATGCCTTCAACATAGGACCCATCCCGAATTTGGATTGGTCGGCATTGAGTTGTGCCGGCATGAGCATAATCTTTGCTTGGAATATCTTCCGTTTTCAGATGCTGGATCTAGTTCCGGTGGCGCGCGGCAATATTTTTGAAAATCTGGATGAAGGACTGATCGTCTTAAACACAGAGTCACAGGTCGTAGACATTAACCCAGCCGCATTGAATCTGTTCAAACTGGCTAACAGACGGGTAATTGGGGAACCTATTGATAAACTCTCACCTCTTTTGGCGCAATTCGTTCATCAGGGGAGACGTTATGCCGAGTTAGTCCAGGATAAAGACACGGCGACCTGGCTTGATTTGCATGGAAATCCCTTATACGATCAACGCGGTAATCTAATAGGCAGGTTGATAATTGTGTATGATATCAGCGTACGCAAGCGGGCGGAAGAAGCATTGCGCGAAAGTGAACAACGTTACCGCTTGCTGGCAGATCACTCGAACGACGTGATCTGGACGATGGGGCTGGATGGTAAATTCTCCTACGTTAGCCCGTCCGTTTTCCAACTGCGCGGATATACACCCGAAGAGGTTTTGCAACAATCATTGGATCAAGTCGTTTGCCCCGCTTCGCTTGCTTCAATTGAAGAAAGATTGAGCTATGCCATTTCAACGGAATTCAATACTGTTCAACAACAGCAGCCTACTTTTTTTGAGATAGAACAACCCCGCAAAGACGGCTCAACTGTGTGGACTGAAGTAACGGCGCGCTTGATGTACGACGAAGCCGGGAAGCCTCTTGAATTGGTGGGTGTATCGCGTAATATTACGGAGCGCAAACGCCTCAAAGACGTGTTACAACAACAGGCAGCCACCGACGAACTCACTGGCGTTCCCAACCGGCGGCATTTCATATTCTTGGCGCAAAACGAAATCAAGCGTGCCCGCCGATTTAATCGCCCCTTGACGTTTGCCTTGATCGATATAGATCATTTTAAACAAATCAATGACACCTACGGGCATGCCAGCGGGGACTTAGTATTGGTGGCTTTTGCGAAAATCTGGCAGAGGAGTATGCGCGAGATTGATGTGTTTGCCCGCTTCGGCGGTGATGAGTTTATTATGCTCATGCCGGAAACGAATTGTGAGCAAGGCTATAAAGCAGTGGAACGCATTCGCCTGATTATGACGGCACAACCGTTTAACCTTGGCGGCATACCCGTTTCGATATCCATCAGTTCGGGCATCGCTAGCCTGGCAAGAGATGAAGTGTCTTTGGATATGGTCATACAACGAGCCGACCAGGCTCTTTACCAGGCGAAAGCAGCCGGGCGCAATTGCGTGGTAGTCGAGAACTTGTCTTTTCCAAAAAGTGAAGTGTCTACGTGATTACATGCCGAAATGTTCTCAAATATTATAAAATAATCCGTGCGTCGATTCTTTGATCTAGATATGAAAAAAGCTCCTTTCTGCCCTATATAACGGGAAGTGAGAGCTTTATACCACCACATATTGTGATTGAGTGGCGAGAGTGGGAATCGAACCCACGACCCGCGGATTATGATGACCCCGAGGGATTTTGGGTTAAAGAACTATATATGGTTGTGTGAAAAACTCAAAATACCTATATATGGTTATTTTTTGTATTATTAATTTTTTAAATTTCAGACAATCCGCGGGTTGTTGCCGTGTAATTTATCCAGAGTGGGAACTTCCCAGGAGATGATGACATAATTTCATAATCTTTATATCTCCCTGAGTAAGCGCAAAGCATGCAAGACAGAGCGCATGATTACTATAAAATTAACTTTTATCCAATCCCAAAAATATCTTTAATTATCAAGTCTATCTTATTGAGTGTATCATCAGTCAAATGACCAAGCTTTTTGATTACCAAAGTTTTTTCAAGACTGAATACTCTTCCAACTTGTATGATGCTGGTTTTTACCAAACCTGCACTAGACAGTTCGTCGGATGACAACAATACTTCATCTCGATTTATAGAATTAGATATGCTTCCGGTTATCTTGGCAAGAATTAAATCTTTTCCAACAGAGTTGTACCAGTTAGCAGATAATATAACTGCCGGGCGTTTTTTATCTGTTATTAAATTAGTAAATGGAAAGGGAACTAAAACAACATCCCCGCGTTCACAAGGTGTCGTATATGGCGTCATCTTCATTATCCCAATCTGCGAACGAAGATTCGGCTAATTTCAACCAGCCATAATCTTCCTGAGAAATGCCTAATGCTTCCCATTGAGTAGGAGAGGAAACTTCCAATTTTTTGGCGTCTGGAATAATTGTATCAAATGATATATGACTTCCTGAGGATGTACCCATAAACGTAATTTTACCACTTAAGGGCTGATTCAATACATGTATCGGGCGCCAAACGGAAACGCTATTACCGGCGTTTGCACTAACGTTATAAATCATAGGTTGTTTGTGTTGAGATAGTCTATTCTTTCTTGCAGTACATGAACGAAATCCTTGAAACTATCGATGGACATGACGAGCTTGACAAGAGGGGTAATATTCGGTTTTTTGAGATATTCGTCTATTTCTTGGGTTGACCTGAAGATAATACCTGTAGGAAGCATGGCACCGAATAGAATAATTGCCTCTTTGTCACTGAGAAATGCGGCGAAAGCATTTGTATATATTGGGGTAAGGCTCTCTTCTATGGGCCATAACATTTTACTTCTATCAATTTCAATACCTGACATTTTTTATAACCTTTATCTATAGAACTTTTGTTCTGTTACCTTATTAACGCAGAAACCGCTACTTTTAGGGATAGGTGTTCATACTTTTGCTTTTTCCACTTCTAGTTTTCCTATCCATTGAATATATTCTTCAAGGTAGGATAAATCTTGGCTTCCAGATTTGATTTGGCTTATTCTTTTAGATATATTAATATAAACCTGGCAAACTCTAATCGCATCATCATATCGTTTTTGTTTTTTATAGATGACCCTTAATCTATCATAAGGATGTGGAGTATCAGCACCATCCGTTACATTATCTCATAAAGTCGAATAGCTTTATTTAGGTTGGTTTTTTCGTATTCTTTGCCATTATTGTTTCTGTTTACGATAATATCGAGTATCGAATCCCATTCCTTCGTTATAGCAATTTTCTGATTGAAATCGAGTTTGTTATCTTGATAATACTTTTTCAATAAATAATATCTAACCCCTAATGGTTCGTTCTTATATAAATCCTTGAATGAGATATTTGACGCCATAAAACTAATGTTCTGTCTATTTTTTTACTGACGAACCCGCGTGAATTGTGGGTTCTGGTTTTTCTTTACTTAGAAACTCAACATAACGCTCGGCTTCTAGTTTCTTCTCAGGGGGTAGTCCTGATAACTTATGATACGTTCTCGCAGAGGTAGGGTCATAGTCTGGTTCTGGATCAAGGAAACCAGCTCGTATAAATACTTCTTTTTGTGGAATATTTAGCGCATTAGCAACGGCTTTCAAAGTTTTATAATGTGGTTCTCTTTCCATATTTACTAAGCGACTTATGACGCCTTTGTTTAATTTAGACATACGCGCTAAATCAGCTTGCTTCAATCCTCTGGAAGTCAATTCTTCTTCTAGCCACATACCAAAATCACCTTTATAGGTTGCCATCTGACAACATAATAGCATAACAAGAATGGTTTGATAGCAACGAAAAGTTGCTATATGACAACATTTATCTATTAAGGATCATCTGGTTTGGTGTTAAGATGAGTTTTCAAGTTGGTAAATTCCAATATGCGTGCTCCGGTATCAAGTAAAGTCATGAGAATGATGTGATCCCTTATTGCGTTTTCAACGATGTAAATTTGGAGCATTTAAAACATATCGTCTACCAGTACACCTTTAAGAGGTTCCGGGATATCTGGTTTGCATTTTACTTTTAGAATTGCGTTTTTATGGTCTGTTCCATATTTATCCCAGTACCAGATTAGGAATCTCTTTATACAGTGTTAGTAAGCGTGTACTCCATCTTGTTTGTGATCAGTTTGCTTTTCGAGGTGGAAGCAACGAACGATGTCATGAATGATTTCTTCAACGTTGGTTATTCCCAGTGCGTCATGCCATTCAATAAATATGTTGAGTTTTTGCTGGTAGAAAGGTAGGGCTTGGAACTTAGTCCACGCGCTTTTCGTTTAGTATAGAATTCGGTTACTGAGTAACGGATTGCACCCAAAAAAGTTGTGGGTAGTCCGCGGGTCGCGCTTGGTTTCTAGCACAAAAAACCCTATCTATGTTGAAAAGAGTAGTTTATTACCATATATTGCACTTTAGTGGCGAGAGTGGGAATCGAACCCACGACCCGCGGATTATGATGCCGCTGCTCTGGCCATCTGAGCTACCTCGCCATACGAACATCCATTTTACATGCTTCTCCAGATTTTGTCAAATGAATTAGACAATCAATTTCATCGGCAGATAACGAATGCCGTTCTTTACTTGCCATTCCCCATCCGCTGTGAAACCAAGATGCTGATATGCCGCTTCTGCAGAGGGTGAAGCGTTAACCGTGATGACTTTGTTTAGCGGGTCGTTGGATCGCATGAGTTCCAATGCCTGTCCAAGCAATTCTCTGGCAATACCACACCGCTGGTGCTTTACAGCGACGAAAAGCAGACTGATATGGTTATTATTGCGCGTCTCAATGATACCCACGATTTTCGTCCGAGTCTGGCATACGATAGACAGGGCACCATCTTCCAGACGCGACCGCATCGATTTTACTTGAGCGAAGTTTTGAAACTCAGTAATCCCTTCTGATGCATAGTCAGGTGCGATAAACGCGTCAAAAACATTCCATACCAGGTTGCTCACCGCCGGTAAATCTTCTAAGGTCGTTAAACGGGTTGTATAGCGTGCATCAATATCGCTCACTTAATCCTTCCCAATCCGCGCAACACTCGCTCTGGCGTGAGTGGAAACTCATCGAACCATACACCGGTTGCATCGTGGACGGCATGGATCACCGCTGGTGCCATGGGAATCAAAGGCATCTCTGCCATGCCGCGCGCCCCCCACGGTCCGTTGGGTGCCGGAAATTCCATGATGATGGACTTGACCCGCTCAGGGATATCCAATACCCCCGGGATCAGATAAGTTGAGAACTTATCGGTCAAAACGTAACCATCTTTTTGAATGAAATTTTCAAATACTGCATAACCCAAAGCTTGCACGACCGCGCCTTCGATTTGTCCCTCAACTTGCTGGGGGTTGATGGCTTTTCCAACATCATGGGTGGAAATCACATCTCGAACATATACCTGTCCGGTCTCGGTATCCACATCCACGCGCACTGCCTGCGCCATATATCCATAAGCAAAGTTCGGTGTCGAATAACCGGTCTGCGGGTCGAGCGGTGTAGTGCGGGCTGGTTTATACTGGTAAGTAGCGATGGCAGGACGTTCCTCCTCTTTCCACTTTTGCAAGGCAGCTTGGGCCGCGCCGATGATGGAATTACCAGCCATGAAAGTCATGCGCGAAGCCGAAACGCTTCCTGAGTTTTCTGTAAAGGCACTGTCCGCATAGATCGTTTCCACCTTTTCAAATGGTACTCCAACCGCATCTGCTGCCATCTGTTTGAGAGCCGTGTGTGTTCCCTGTCCAACTTCAGCCGCAGCGTGGTGCAGGACAACGCGTTCGATTTCTGTATTGCCGTGCAGTTCGATCGTCGCCTGACATTGTTCCGGCGCGCCATAAGAAAAGCCGACGTTCTTAAACCCGCAAGCGAAACCGATCCCGTGTTTTATAGCTGACTCGGGCGCCGCACCCGGATTGACATTTTTCTTTCCACTAGACTTTGGCATGCTCACCGCGTACGGGCGTTGCCAGCCATTTTCTTTCTTCTGCCAGCCTGCCGACTCAGCGCATTTCTCAACCACCTCAGGCATGCTCACGCCTTTTGGTAGGGGTGTTTGGACGGAAAGCAGAGAGCCTTCACGCACGATATTCTTCATACGCAGGGCGACCGGATCCATCTGCAGGCGTACCGCCAGTTTGTTTATTTGAGTCTCAGCGGCGAATGCGCCTTGTGGTCCTCCGAAACCTCTAAAGGCTCCCCCAGGGATATTATTCGTATAAACAGAATACGTGTCGACATGCACATTGGGGATCTCATAAGGTCCGGTACACATCAGGGTGGCATTTCCCAGAACTTTATTGGATGTATAGCAGTATGCACCGCCGTCCTGGACGACTTCCACCTGTGCCGCGGTTATCTTACCTTCCTTTGTTGCGCCCCATTTGGAACGCAGAATGAAGATATGGCGTTTATGGTGCCCGATGATCGATTCTTCGCGGCTCCAGACGGTTTTCACCGCCCGGTGAATACCGCGCTGATCAAGGTGCCAAACTGCTAATGCTAACACGATTTGGATGGAAATGTCTTCCCGTCCACCGAATGCCCCTCCGATGGCTGGATGAATGACGCGCACGCGTTCCAATGGAAGTCCGAGCGCATGGGCAATCTGTTCTTGTTCTTCGTGCAGCCACTGACCAGCGCATTGTACTGTAACCCGTCCTTCTTCGTCAATATAGGCAATCCCGGCTTCAGGTTGAAGGTAAGCGTGTTCTTGGATTGGCGTACGGTACTCGCTTTCCACGATGACATCTGCCTCAGCAAAACCTTTTTCGATATCACCTTTGCGGATGCGTAGATGTGAAAAGATGTTCGATTCCTTGTCAGGATGCAGCCGCAGGGCGTCGTCTTTGCGAGCTTCATCGGCGTCTGTGATAACCGGTAGGTCTTCATATTCCACTTCGATGAGCGCACGTCCCTGTGCTGCGATTTCTTCTGTTTCAGCAACGACGACAGCTACCTGATCTCCGATGAAACGTACATGGTCAGCATAGGCTTTGCTCGATCCTGGTCCGCATAACACAGGCTGGTCGTTCATAATCAAGCCATATTCATTGTTAGGTACATCTTTGGCGGTGAATACAGCGAGCACGCCATCCAGGGCTTCTGCCTTGGACGCATCGATCTTTTTTACAATGGCATGAGGTCGCCCGGCAAACAGGATTTTCATAAATACCTGACCAGGTAAGTTTATATCAGCTCCATATAGAGCCTGACCGGTTACTTTATCATATGCATCGATTCGTTTGATGGATTGACCGATTACAGACATGTCTACCTCCCTGATGCGGAAATCGCCGCATGTTCGATCGCCTCAATGATCTTGTAATATCCAGTGCAGCGGCATAGATTGCCGGTGATCGCCTGTTGGATTTGCCAGCGGTTGGGACTGGGTTTTTCTTCTAGCAACTTTGCAGCCGACATCACGAAGCCGGGTGTGCAGAAACCACATTGCACTGCACCGTCCTCGATAAAAGCTTCCTGGACGGGATGAAGTTTGCCGTTTTTAGCTAATCCTTCGATGGTAACAATCTCGGCGTGATGGGCGCGCGGTGCGGGAACCAGACATCCCATGACTGCCGCTCCATCTAAAAAGATCGTACACGCACCGCATTCCCCTTCGCCGCAGCCTTCTTTGGAACCAGTCAACCCGCCTTCCTCACGCAGTAGGTTTAGCAACGTTTTGTGATGTCCGCTTGTAAACGTGTATTCCTTATCGTTGATGCGGGTAACGATGGGCTGCGGATTGCCTGTGCTAAAATGCGCGCTGGCATCGAAATCTGTGTCCACCTGTTTCCCCCATAATAAAGGTGCTTCTTGTGGTAGGAAAGATATGCTTGTTTTTGATTCAGCCAGTGCACGCAATCCGCGTAGTACACACACACGTACTGCTTCATGCCGGTATACTGCTGATCCGCGTGTATCGTCTATTGGACGTGCAGCCTGAGCCGCTAAATCAGAACATTGTTGAATGGTTTCCTCGGAAAGTTGTTTCCCTTGCAGGTAGGATTCTGATTCTTTCGCGTGGATCACGGTTGGTGCGACGGATCCTAACGTGATGACTGCTTTTTCAACGTAGTTACGATCAAACGTCAGAACGATCGCAGTATTGACCACAGATATGGCTTGTGCCTTCCGCAAACCCATTTTGATGAAGATGCCACGTTGTTTGCCAGTAGGAGAATCTTCACTGGTTTCCAATGCCGGAAACGAAATATCAACCAGCATTTCGTCTGGACGAATAATCGTTCGCCGTACACCTGTGTAAAGTGATTCCAAGGACACAGTCCGTTCACCGGATTTGGATCGCAAACTGACTTTGGCGCCTAGCGCCATCAGGGGCGGGATAGTATCGTTGGCGGGTGAACCCGTGATTAGATTTCCTGCCACCGTGCCGCGGTTGCGAATTTGCGGCGATCCAACCTGCCAGGCTGCCTGAGATAAAGGTAGACCGCTTTCCGCAAGGATGTTGGATGCTACGCAGTGATTGTGGGTTACCAGCGCGCCAAGGTGGATCAAACCATCTGCCTGATGCCTGATTTGATCCAGATCAGGGATACGAGAGATGTCAATTAATGTCTCCACGTCCTTGCGTCCACCGCGTTCCATTTCGAGAACGAGATCAGTGGCTCCCGCAACGAGGCGAGCCCGGCTGCCCTGTTCTGCAAGGATATGCAGGGCTTCTTCAATACTTCTTACAAGATGATATTCACGCCACACAGGTACCTCCTTAATGTTTATTGTCAGGCATTGATTGCCTTAATCCATTTATGTTATATCTCGCGATAAGAAGAAATTATTCTACCTATTATAAAACCTTAGTTATCTCCAATTTTAAATCACTTTCCGCGTTTAAAGTGGATAATGCCTCTGGCGCGCCCAGAACCACCACAGATCCTTCATCCCGTACATACGCAAGGACTTCACCAAACTGTTGGAAGTCTTTCTCTGTGGTAGCGAAGATTTCATCCCGAGTGCGTTGGCGTTCCGCATCGCTGATTGACATTAAATAGCGCGTAAGGGATGTAAATCCTTTGGCATCCGGCAATTGGTAAGAATCGATGTCACCAATCACACCAATGATTGATTTCGTCAACTCGGCTGGGTCGAGGCTCAAATTACGTAAAAATTGAACCGACTGGTCGTATATTTCAAGAGTTTTCTTGAGATTGGGATCGCGGTAAGACAGGTAAGTGAAAATACCAGAATGGCGGTCGAAAGCACAAAATCCGCCGTATGCACCTCCCTGAACCCGAACCTTGTCCCAAAGCCAGGTATTCTTAAGGTAATGAAGGATGACAGCACTTGACCCATTGTATTGATAACCGCTTTGATACAAGTCTGCGCCTTTGGCAACATAATTCACCATAGAAGGCATGCCCAAACCTTCATTCAAAGCGAACACTGATGGCTTCCAAGTTGTTGGACGAACACCGTTATTGGATGGGAGGCTGGTCAAAAAATCCTCCAACGCAGGTCGTACAATCGCCTGGTTGGCTGAGTCTATGGTCAGATTACAAATAGCATATGGTCGGTTTATTAAAACCGTCCGGATGGATTCTAAAGTAGCAAGCACATCTTTCCATCGTGATTCCAAATTTTCTACTAAATCGCGCAAGAAGAAGAGATAATTGATTCCCCCCATTTGTTCAGATGCCCAATCGATCGAGTTATAACGGGCGCGCAGGCGGTGGTTGACGATTTGGTGTCCCGCTGGAGACAGCCTTGATTCCATTCCGGCTTTAGCTTCCATCGCCAGTTGCCGGAAGCGTTCCAAATTATCCAGCCGCACAGTTAAGAGAACATCGTTTAAAATAGCGAGCACCTCTTTCAGGTTGGGCAAAGTGGCTTTACCTCTTAGGAAGAACCATGCCAATCCTTGATTGTCTTGCTCTTTGGATGAAAGCAGACGCGTAGGATGAATGCCACCTGTATAGCGCCCAATCCGCTGGGAAAGTTGGACAAAGTCCTGGGTCTCGGTACCCATTTCGAATAAGCACCGTCCGAAAAGTGGCATATAAGGCAGCCATTCTTGCGGTATTGTGTGCATGTCAAAACCAATGTCAAGATACACAATCCCATTTGTCGATAGATCGTGTGAAATGATTTTGACACCATCCCTGGCTTCAGAAACCTCGATTGGGATATGCCGGATCAGCCTTTCTAAGTCCTCTAATTTAAGCGAAGGAATGGTTGCCAGGGCTTCTGGCGTATCGGCTTTTTGCTGATGACGTTGTAGGGATAATGTGTTCTCTACCAGTGTGTGTAATTCTTTCTCATCCAGTGAATTTCTTACCTTTTCCAGACGCGCCTGTTCCGCTTTTTCACGGCGCTGGCTTAATTCAGAGTCGGGAACAAGTAGAACCGTTGTACGGTGATTGTTCTCAAGCATATGTTCACGAATGAGCTTTTCAAAGAAACGTTCCCCTGAGCTGATCCGTGTTTTTATCTCTGTCAGAGGGGCTTCAAAAGTAATGACTGAGAGCGGATCCAGTTCATGTAGCCAGACCGTCAGCGCCCGCAACATTAAAGCCAACCCGCGCGGATAGGAGCCGGTATTGTTCTCACGCAGTGCGAATTCAATTGTATTGAGGGATGCTGCTACTGTGGCGGGGTCAATCCCTTCTTTTGCTAAACGCAGTAAAACTTCCTCGATAAGGCTTACAACTCGATCTGTATTTTCAGCGGAGATACCTTTTAAGCCTATGGAGAAGACCATTTGGCGTAATTGGTTCTCCAATCCTCCGCCAGTGATGTCTTCTCCCAGTCCTGAATCGATCAATGCTTTCCGTAAAGGAGAAGCCGGCGTTCCCAATAAGATATGAGAGAGGATACTCAAGGCAAGATTACGTTTGGGATCATCAATTTCTGGCAGCAGCCAATTGACGGTCATCATAGCTTTCTTATTGTTCTCATCTTCCGATTCGCTGCTATCATAAGGGATGGTAATCCGATATGACTTTTCTTTCACCAGACGCGGCTGAATTGGAATGGCAGAATCGACTTCGATCGCTTGAAAATCCTTTAGATATTCATTCACGAATCGCAGGCGTTCCTCCAGGGCATCATCGCCGTAGAAATAAATGAGCGCATTAGATGGGTGATAATAACGGTGATGGAAATCTTTGAACTGTTCATAAGTTAAATCAGGAATTTTTTCAGGGTCTCCGCCTGAACTGACGCCGTAGGGTGAATCTGGGAAAAGGGAATAAAGGCTGTGGTCTTCCAATAGTCCATCTGGGGAAGAATATGCTCCCTTCATTTCGTTAAATACCACCCCCTTAAAAGTCAGAGGAACATCCGGGGATTCCAACTCGTAATGCCAGCCTTCCTGCTGAAAAGTCAAAGGTGTGGCAAGCGGATATAATACGGCATCCAAATAGACATCGATCAGATTGTAAAAATCTTTAAGATTCTGGCTGGCGACTGGGTAACAGGTCTTGTCTGGGTAGGTCATCGCGTTAAGAAAGGTGTTGAGCGATCCCTTGACCAGTTCGATGAATGGTTCTTTTACTGGAAATTTGCGTGAGCCGCACAAGACGGAATGTTCCAGAATATGCGCCACGCCGGTCGAATCTTTTGGGGGAGTGCGGAAAGAAATGCCAAAGACTTTATTCTCGTCATCATTTTCGATGGACAGCAGCCGTGCTCCCGTTTGATTGTGGCGGAATATCTTTGCGTTCGCATTGTATTCATTGAGATATTGTTCTTTTATAAGTTCAAAACCGTGGTTTTCAGGCATATTATCTCCGTACGTAAACGTATTCGTTGTGAAATTGTAACACAATTGTTACAATTAGATGATACCTGTTCCAAAAAAGGACTGAGGTGGAGAGCAAGTTTTATCAGAATCATCTAATTATGATAAAATAATTCTATTCAGCAAGGAGAGTGAAAATGAGCAAACACAACATTCGTGCCCCCCGCGGCACTCAACTGACCTGCAAAAATTGGCTTATTGAAGCCCCATATCGTATGATCCAGAATAATCTTGACCCCGAAGTCGCTGGGGATCCTGAGAATCTGATCGTTTATGGCGGGCGCGGTAAAGCTGCTCGTAATTGGGAGTGTTTTGATGCTATTTTAGATTCACTTCGTAACCTGGATGTGGATGAGACGCTCTTGATTCAGTCTGGCAAACCGGTGGCAGTTTTCAAGACTCATGAGGATGCCCCACGGGTGTTGCTTGCTAATTCCAATATCGTGCCAGCCTGGGCGACTCAGGAAAACTTTGATAAGTGGGAAAAAGCCGGGTTAATCATGTACGGGCAGATGACTGCTGGCTCTTGGATATATATCGGCACACAGGGCATCTTGCAGGGAACCTATGAGACTTTCGGTGCGCTTGCTCGCCAGCATGGCTGGGACACCTTGAAGGGAAAGCTCATTGTGACTGCCGGTCTGGGGGAGATGGGCGGTGCCCAACCCTTGGCGGTAACGATGAATGAAGGTGTAGGATTATTTATAGAAGTGGATCCTTGGCGTGCGAAGAGACGTTTGGAATTATGCCAGGTAGATACGGTTACGGAGAATCTCGAAGAAGCTATGACCTGGGTCGATGAAGCTGTTGCTGCTAAGGTGCCAAAATCAGTGTGTTTGGTGGCTAATGCGGCGGAGGTGTTACCTGAACTGGTATTGCGTGGTGTGGTTCCGGATGTGGTTACCGATCAAACTTCCGCTCATGATCCCTTGTATGGTTATATTCCGGCAGGTATGACAATGGAGTCAGCGGCTGAATTACGTTCCTCCGATCCTGTCGAATACCAACGCTGTTCGATTAATTCGATGACTGCTCATGTACAGGCGATGCTCGATTGGCAGAAAAAAGGCAGTGTGGTCTTTGACTATGGCAATAATATTCGCCAGCGGGCATATGATAATGGTCTGAAAGAGGCGTTTAATTATCCTGGTTTCGTACCTGCTTATATCCGCCCGCTATTCTTTGAAGGCAAAGGTCCTTTCCGCTGGGTTGCCTTGTCTGGAGATCCGGCTGATCTGTATGCCACGGATGAAGCTATCCTTGAGTTATTCCCTGAGGATGATCATTTACACCGCTGGATTCGTTTGGCGCAGGAGAAAATTAAATTCCAGGGATTACCTGCGCGAATTTGCTGGCTTGGTTATGGAGAAAGAGCTCGTGCCGGTTTGAAGTTTAATGAAATGGTTGCCTCTGGTGAAGTCTCCGCGCCGATTGTCATAGGGCGTGATCATCTGGACAGCGGCTCAGTCGCCAGTCCAAATCGCGAAACCGAGTCAATGATGGACGGCTCAGATGCAATCGCTGATTGGCCCTTACTGAATGCGCTTATTAATGCCGTCGGAGGTGCTACCTGGGTCAGTATACATCATGGCGGAGGCGTCGGGATTGGTTATTCCATCCATGCCGGACAGGTAATCGTCGCAGATGGTACTGAAGCCGCCGCGCGCCGTTTGCAGCGTGTCCTTACCTCCGATCCCGGCATGGGAGTCGTTCGTCATGTGGATGCTGGTTATCCGGAGGCTGCTGAATTCGCAAAGCAAAAAGGGATTAAGATTCCGATGCTGAAGTGAGGTTATCTGGTGGAATGACGCCTGTATTCTCTTGATTTTTCCGTTTGATTAGATAATTCAGGCTCAATAACAATAAGCCATCAATTAACAGCCAGACAAAGGCATACAGCGGGTCATCAAAAAGCCGGAATAATTCCACGACTGTGATCGAGATTACGGTCGCATACCAAAACAAGCTGTATGTGCGGCTCGGAGATTTGTGTAATTGCATTGCCCCGTAGAGAATTAGTCCACCGCGCACAAAACAAGATATGAGAATGACGGTCTCGGATGTGTTCACAAAACCATCGGTTGTGAAAAAGAAAGCTGCATAGAAGATGAGGATGATTGCCTCAAAAATGAAATAGAGCGTCAAAAGTTTGGCAAACCATTTCCATTCGGCAATGGCGCGTAAGCGGCTGATAACGGATTCTTTGAACGAAGGATTTTGGGGTTGTGGGGAGAATTTAGCATAATAAGACGCCAGTGATGGAATGAGGATTGAGTCTGCCGTGCAATGGGTCAGGTATTTCAAAGCCTGTTGTCGTTCAGATGGACTCAATTTGCGCCTGGTTGATTCTTTGAGTAGCTCAATGCTGTTTAGCAAATACTCGTCCTGGCTAATCCCTTGCCGTTTGACGATGCGATAAACAACGAACATGCTTAAAAATATCATATACATGATCACAAAGGCAGGTTCGTAGAAATAATTGACGTCTTTTGTAACAAATTTGCCAACTTCATCGATAAATAGACCAAATCCAACCCCACCGATTATCGCTGTACCAAATAAAAATCGAACATGGGGAATGAATGTAAAGAGAAGCATCAAGGCAATCATCATCAATAATCCCCCGAATAGGACGTGGGCAATGTGGAGACCCGATCCTGATCCAATTTGAGGATAGCCGGTTAGGAAAAGAAAAGTGCGTGTCGTTACGACCGTGGCAATACCTGAAAATATAAAAAGGTTACTTACATCATCTAAATGGATAAATCGATACATGGGCAATCATCTCGCAGAGCAAACTTCCTAAAATTTAATAATCATCTCTTTACTATTTGAGATGCTTAGGATAAGATTATATCATCATATTAATGTCTTCCAGGAATGATAGGTTTTGCTTATGAAGAAAATACTTATGTCGGTTCCCAATATCAGTGAAGGCGTTCGTAAGGATGTTGTTGAGCAGGTGGCGGATGCTGTTCGCCAGATACAAGGTGTTAAATTGATCGACTATTCCTCGGATGCCGATCATAACCGTTCTGTATTCACCTATCTGGGGGAGCCTGAAGCAGTATTGGAAGCTGGCAAGGCATTGGCACTAAAGACGTTCGAGTTGATTGATATGAATGTCCATAAAGGGGGGCACCCGCGTATTGGTGCGTTGGATGTAGTGCCTTTTGTTCCTATTCATGGTGTCGATGTGAGTGAGGCTATCGAAATCAGCCGCCGGTTTGGGAAGTTTTTAGGGGACTATAATGTTCCAGTTTATTACTATGAACAATCTGCCACGCGTCCAGAACGCGAAAGTTTGCCCAATATTCGTAAAGGGGAGTATGAAGGTCTACCTGGGAAGCTATCTGACCCAGCATGGCTTCCGGATGAAGGTCCTGCAGTTTTTAATCCTAGAACAGGGGCAACTGTAACGGGGGCACGCTATCCATTGATCGCATTCAATGTCAATTTGAATACGACCAATATTGAAATAGCCAATAAAATCGCCAAAGCGGTCCGTTACATTAATGGTGGGTATCGCTATGTTCGTGCAATGGGTGTGGCATTGGACGATAAAGGGATGGTACAGGTTTCTATGAATATGATTAACTATACCAAAACTCCTTTACCGCGCGTTCTTGAAACCATTCGCTCTGAGGCAGCTCGTTACGGAGTAAGTGTCGCAGGTACCGAAATTGTCGGGACAATTCCTCTGGGCGCGCTGGAAGAAATCGTGCGACATTATATGCAGGCTCATGAATTTGAGTTAGGTCAAATTATCGAAAATAGTCTATTAGAGTAGGTCATGGAAAAGGTAGATTTCATCCTTCAGGGAGCAAAGCAATTAGTAACTTGTGCCGGGTACGGTAAGCCTAAACGCGGTTCGGCAATGCAGGATGTAGGCATCATATCCGATGGTGCGCTTGCAATGGAGGCGGGAAAAATTGTTGCGCTGGGTACCACACCCGAAGTGCGTGACCAATTCAACGCACGCCGGATTGTTGATGTGGGCGATCGAACGGTTTGCCCTGGTTTTGTTGATCCCCATACACATCTAGTTTTTGGTGGAGATCGGGTTGCCGAGTTTGAAATGCGCATTAAAGGTGCAACCTACATGGAAATCATGGAAGCGGGCGGAGGCATTGTCAGTACGATGAAAGCCACGCGCGAGATGCCTCTCCGGCGGCTTGTGGAACAATCTCTCCGGCGTCTCAAATATATGTTCGATATGGGAACGACGACGATAGAGGTGAAGACTGGATATGGTCTGGATACAGCCAGTGAGTTAAAAATGCTCCAAGTGATTGCCGATCTGGATGTGCAGCATCCTGCAGATGTCATTCCTACCTTCCTGGGAGCGCACGCCGTTCCACCAGAATTTAAAGGAAGGACGGATGATTATGTAAATTTGGTAATAAATGAGATGTTGCCGGCTGTTCAAACAGCGGTCAAAGATGCCCGCATAAACCGGTTGCCGTTCTGCGATGTCTATTGTGAGAATAATGCTTTTGATCTAGAACAGACACGCAAAATCTTGGAAGCTGGGAGAAAATTTGAATTTCCTATCAAAATCCATGCAGATGAATTCAATAATTTAGGGGGGGTCGGTCTGGCAATTGAAATGGATGCTGTGTCTGTTGATCATCTGGATGTAACAAATCCGGATGAGATAAAAAAACTGGCGGAATCATTCACTGTGGCTGTCTTGCTCCCAGCAGTTAATTTCAACTTTGGGAGCAGTAAATTCGCAGATGCACGCGCTATGATTGACGCAGGCGTTACGCTCGCTTTGGCAACCGACTATAATCCGGGTTCGGCTCCGTGTTTGTCTATGCCTTTGACTATGGCTATAGCTTGCCGTTACCAACGGATCACCCCTGCCGAAGCGCTTAATGCCTGTACCATCAACGCTGCCTGGGCTATAGGTATGGGAGATAGAGTCGGTTCTCTGGAAGTTGGTAAGCAAGCAGATATCCTTATTCTTGACGTACCGGATTACCGGCATTTATCTTACCAATTTGGAGTGAACCTTGTGAATCGAGTAATTAAGAAAGGGAAGATAGTAATCGATCATGAACGATAAAAAGAAGATCTATATTGCTGGTCCGTTATTTACCTCGGGTGAACGTTGGTTTCTAGAAATAATTGACCAGATATGCCAAGATTTAGGATATGATACTTATTTACCCCATCGCGATGCCGGACTATCTAAACCAACGGAAGAAAGTCGACGCTATTGTTTTGAGCAGGATAAAAAGATCCTCGATGATGTTCATTTGGTCGTCGCGGTGCTGAACGGGGTGGACTTAGATTCAGGTACAGCCTGGGAAATTGGTTATGCCCACGCGCTTAATGTTCCGGTGATCGGGGTTTTTGATGATAAACGTCTGTTTAATCCCGCTGTGCAACTTAATCCGATGATTTGTTACTCGATAGCTCTATGCCCTACGATCGAATGTCTTAAGGATATGTTGATCGAACATCTCTAGGGTTAATCGTTATACTCGTGTTATTTTGCGTGTTTAAATTTTCTTTCATGTTATCGGGAACAACTTCGATTATAATATAGCCTTGTTATATTTAAATTCAATGATTTTGCACGGCATCAAGTGTGAAATCATAATTTGGGTTATCTCTCGAGGAGAATTGATTATATGCATATAGTTGTTGCGATCAAGCAAGTGCCGGATACGACGAACGTACGTATCAACCCTGAGACAGGTACGTTGATCCGCGAAGGAGTACCGGCAATCATAAATCCTTATGATGTGCATGCCATCGAATTGGCAGTGCAATTGAAGGAGAAATATGGTGGCAAGGTTACAGTGGTCACGATGGGTCCGCCGAAAGCTGCGGAAGCATTGAGCGAATGTGTTGAGCAAGGTGCTGACCGCTGTGTCTTAATCACAGACAGGAAATTTGCGGCTGCGGATACCCTTGCTACGTCTTATGTTGTTTGGCGAGCGATTGATGTCATTCAACAGGAAGAACCTGTGGATTTATTTATCTTTGGGATGCAAGCCATCGATGGGGATACTGCACAGGTTGGTCCTGGTGTTGCGACTCGTTTGGGTATACCACTAATCAGTTATGCTGTTAAAGTGGAATCGATTGATCCGGCATCCCATACAGCGCTCATCCATCGAAAAACAGAACAGGGAACGGAAGTGCTGCAAACTTCTCTCCCCGCTCTTTTAACGGTACTAAAAGAAATTGCCCCAGAACGGCGGGCACCATTGCCCTATTTTATCCATTCTTTGGAGTATAAACCTGAAGTGTGGACGAGTGAGGCACCTTATTCTTTCGATGTAACACAAATCGGAATTAAGGGATCACCTACGATTGTCGGAAAAGCATTTACACCTCCACCTAAAGAAGCCGGGGATGTCGTTAAAATTGCAGATAAAGGATTATCTGGAACGGTGAGTTATGCCTTGGAAAGGATTGGACATGCGGGAGTTGTGGATTTTCTTGCCGCTGAGGGAAAGGGAGGCAAGTAATGAGTGAAAATGTAAAAAGGATATGGACATTCATCGAGCAGGAAGATGGAATAGCTCATCCTGTTTCTTGGGAGCTTTTGGGAGCAGTGCAGAAACTTTCTGCCGAATTGGAAGGCAGCGTCGTCGAAGCAGTCTTACTCGGTCATAATGTAGCCAGTATTGCGGAAGAGGCATACCACTATGGTGCTAAACGAGTTTATTTGATCGATGATCCAGTACTGGAACATTATCGTAATCACCCTTATGGAACAGGGATTAGTAAATTGGTAGAGAAATATAAGCCAGAAATATTTCTAGTAGGTGCTACGATTTTAGGACGAGATTTAGCTGGCACAATTGCTACTCAGGTCAAGACAGGGTTAACCGCTGATTGTACCGAACTAGCGATTGACCCTGATAAGAAAATTTTGGCTGCAACCCGTCCGACCTTTGGTGGTAACCTGATGGCAACTATTCTTTGCCAAAAACAGCGTCCTCAGATGGCTACAGTGCGTCCGCGTGTCTTACCTATGCCAGAACCATTACCCGTAGCTGAAGGGGAAATTGTACGTGAAGAATTGGGATTGAAAGAATCAGATGTGGCGGTTAAACTGGTGGGATTCATTCCTAGTAAGGAACAATTGCTAATTGAGTATGCTGATGTTATTGTTGCTGGTGGGCGTGGCGTTGGTGGACCGGATGGCTATAAAGTCCTACAAGCCTTGGCAGATGAATTGGGTGGTGTCGTGGGTGCATCTCGCCCGGCGATTGATGCCGGTTGGTTACCGCGTGAACACCAGGTTGGGCAGACAGGCAAGACAGTCCGTCCAAAATTATATATTGCAGCCGGTATCTCCGGTGCTGTTCAGCATCGTGTTGGTATGAATGGTTCTGATTTTATATTGGCGATTAATACTGATCCTAATGCATCCATCTTTCAGATTGCTGATCTAGCAATTGTTGGTGATTTATTCCAGGTCATCCCTGAATTGACTGCCCAAGTAAAATCCATAAAAGCCAAGCGCGGAATTAAGGAAGTTAACGGAGGGAGTGATGTCTAAAAAACTTACCTACGACGCAATCGTTGTTGGTGGCGGTCCGGCTGGTATCGCTGCGGCGATTACAATGGTCAAAGGCGGATTGAAAGTGATTGTCATTGAACGTGGCCGGTTTGCCGGAGCGAAGAACTTCTTTGGTGGTGTGATGTACACTCATGCCTTCCGCGATGTTTTGCCTGATTTCTGGGATCGGAAACCACCTTTTGAGCGCCCGGTTACTGAGCAGGGGTATTGGATGATGTCACCAGACAGTGTTGTACGCATCATGCATAAGAGCCAGAAGTATCAGAAACAACCGGCGGATTCATATGTGGCACTTCGCGCTAAAGTTGATCCCTGGTTTGCTCAACAGGCAGTGGATATCGGTGTCTCCTTGATTACCAAAACGGTTGTTAATGGTTTTATAAAGGATGAAAAAGGACGCGTCATCGGTGTAACGACCGATCGCCCTGAAGGTGATATATACGCTCCAGTTGTTATCATCGCTGAAGGGGTTAATAACCTGTTAACTCAAAAACTTGGTTTAATTCAACATGATCTGCATCCACATTATGTTGCCCTTTCGGTGAAAGAGCATATCAGTTTACCTACGAAGGAACTGGAAGCCCGTTTTAATATTTCAGGAAGCAATGAGGGTGTTGCGATCGATATCTTCGGTGATGCAACTGTTGGACTACCCGGATTAGCGTATCTTTATTCGGATAAAGGTGGTGTCTCAATAGGCGTCGGTTTATTACTTTCCGAGTTTGCCAATCATAATATTAAACCTTATGAAGTTCTGGCGCGATTTAAAGAGCATCCGGTTATCAAACCATTGCTTTTAGGAGGGGAGTCTCTTGAATATGGTGCCCACTTAATTCCTGAATCAGGATATGATCATATGCCAGCTTTATATACAGATGGCGTTATGATCGCAGGAGACGCTGCTGGAATGGTTGATGCTCTCCATCGCGAAGGCACAAATCTGGCGATGACTGCTGGAAAATTTGCTGGCGAGACTGCAATCGAAGCTACCAACAAACAAGATTTCTCTGCCGCATTTCTTAAGGCTTACAGGAAGAAATTGGAAGATACCTTTGTGCTGAAAGATTTGAAGCAATATCGTTACATGACTGATTTCCTCGATACTACCCCGCAACTAATGGATACTTACATGAATCTGCTTAATGATGCTGCTTTGCGTTATTTCACAGCCCATGGAATGCCAAAACGGGATATGGAAAATGAGATCTTCGGTATGGTTAGGCAGCGACGGTCTCTTATCGGCGTTGCGCAGGATATGATGAAACTATTAAGAGGCATGAGAGGTTAATATGAGCCGCGAAAGATACAAGTATGAACCATTACCTCAAGAAAAACAAGAAACACTCAAAGCTGTGAATGTTGATGATTTACTGATCTCGATCAAATATTATGTGGACGAGGAATTTGCGCATATTAAGATCAAAGATCATGCTGTCTGTGTACAATGCCAGCATAAACCTTGCCTATACTTTTGCCCAGTGGGTGTATTCCAAAAAGATATCCAGAATAAAATTATGGTTGGTTATCAAGCATGTGTTGAGTGTGGAAGTTGCCGGGTTGCCTGTCCATTTTTGAATGTAGATTGGAATCTTCCTTTTGGTGGACATGGCGTTGCGTATAAGTTTGGATAAAGGAGAGCATTATGACAGAAAAACCGAATATGCAGCAAGAAGCCATCCTAGAAATTGATCATGCTGCGTTAGGATTAGTAAAGGCATTAGAAAAATTTGGGGATGATTTAGTATGCTTTATGGACATGGAGCGTCTAGATACGCTGCGAAAAGAAGTTGTTAATTTGCGTAGGGTCCTTTTAGGTCTAGAGATGGGAGCGCTCTATCAGAAAACAGAATACGATCAAGATCTACTTGTAAAGGCGGTGACGACGACGACAGAACCAGTTGATAAGGTTGCTGCAAAGGTTATAGAGCAAGTACGCAAGAAATAATATTGAAAAAAGCTAGTAGAAAAGGGCATATGAAAAAAACATGTGCCCTTTTTCGATTCATATTAGAAGACAAATTTATCATGCTTATAGAATGGCTCCATTCTTGCATACGTCTACGTGGAAAACCATATCCCGATCAGGAGGAGAATACAATCACAAAAACAGGACATATTTTTAATCCGGTTTCACGTACACTGAATCTGTATGTGAAGCGAATGACAAAACTACATTGGAAAGAAGTAAATTCGTTTTTGGCATAGGAATTGCATCTTATGATAAAGATTTCGTTATATTTAGGAGGATTAGCAGCATGATACCGAAACTTTATTCTTCACTAACTAGGTATTTATTGCGGTGTACGCATTCCGAACACAGCCATAGGCTGTTGTTTATCGTGGTCGTTGTCCCGATGTTGATAGGATTTTTAGGGTTGGGACAGACAAAGAACTTGGAGAGTGTGTATGCTCAACAAGAGCAGCCGACCCCGATACCACTAATGCTTCAAACGCCAACCACCAATCTGGGTGAACCAGGTTCTGATCCTGTTCAGATTCAAATTGGAGCGGATAAACCTGTACGGGTGAACTCGGAAGAGGAAATTTGGCCCTGGGGGCGTAAGAATCCAGAACCAAAAGCGGTCTATAATATGTATGCAGGAAACAATAATAATGGCGGACGTATTCCTCAAATTGTTGAGCCTCAGCCAGCTCCTCAAGATGTTGTTCCGCAACCCACCCTCCAAGGCGTTATTCCTCAACCGGCTCCTCAGGTTGTTATTCCACAGCCTACCCTTCAAGTCGTTGAGCCTCAGCCGGTTCCTCAAGGTGTTAATCCTCAACTTATTCCAACGCAGCCGACTTCTCAACCGCAGCAGGCGCAGGATATTTCTATTCACGCTAACCCATCGGCATCCAACATGCAGGCAATAAGCCAGTTTGGTGGTGCGGTATTCCGCGTTTCGGTTAATGGTGATTATGCATACCTGGGTATGCAGTATCGGCTGGCTATTTTAAATGTCTCTAATCCAGCCGCGCCTGCGTTAATGGGTATGACTGGTACTTGGCCTAACAGTGTCTTAGGTGTGGATGTGGATGATACAGCGGAACATGCTTACGTAGCTGCTGACCAAGAAGGGCTGCGCATCATTGATGTTACCAATAAGCGCACTCCCTTCGAAATTGGATATTATAATAACTTCCCTTCGGAAGGAAGAGCATTTGATGTGAGTCTTTTCGGTTCACGTGCATTTGTTGCAGATGGTCGAGGTGGATTGCAGATAGTTGACATCAGCAATCCAAAGGCTCCCGTACGTAAAGGTTGTTTTGCGACGGCGGGTGCCGCTATGGATGTAGATGTCTTCACTAGGACAAGCAATGGGATAACCAAAACTTATGCTGCCCTTGCCGTAGCAACCGACCCAAATAATCCACGGACAGGGGATACGAATGGGATAGTCATCGTGGATGTCAGTAATCCAGATTGTGGATGCCCATGTCCGTCTAACACAAATCCTACTTGTCCGATCCAGACTAGTTTTTTGGCAACAGATGGACGTGCAGTGGCTATCATCATTTCTGGTAATTATGCCTATATCGCTGATGACGAAAAAGGTTTGAAGATTATCGACATCACTGATGTTGCCAACCCGAAACTCGCTGGTGCTTATGATACGCCACAGCATGCTTATTCTGTTTCAGTCTCTCAAAAGGATAATGTCGCATATATTGCAGATGGTAACCAGGACGTAATTGCGGTCGATATTTCCGATCCCACCAAACCAGTCTATAAAGGATCATTTGGCTGTTGTGATGTTGAAGGAGATTGCTTCGCTAATGACATAGCATTGGATGGCAGTTATGCTTTCGTTGTCGATCCTGCTTATGGTTTACGAGTCCTTAATATTGCCAACCCAGCCAAGATGAGCCAGATATACGTTTTTAATTCTCCAGCTTATACGTATGGGGTTCAATATCAAGGTTATGCTTACGTAACAGCCGGAAGTGCCGGAATGCGTGTAATAGAATTTCCGAATTATAACACGCCTCCAACCCCGAATTATACCGATCCAAGGGAAGTCGGATTCTTTGATACACCTGGATATGCATATGCTGTTCAAATTTCATGGCCCTATGCCTATGTTGCTGATGGAGAACGAGGTTTACGAATTGTAAATGTTTCTAATCCGGTCGCTCCTCATGAAGTCTCTTTCTATGATACAAAAGGTGAGGCGCGTGATGTTGCATTGTATAATGGTTTTGCATATGTCGCTGATCTTGGGCAGGGGGTGCGCGTGATTGATGTGCGTAATCCTGAAAATCCTGTAGAAGTGCCGGCACCTCCTTTTAATACTGGATGTTTAGACTCACGCGCTGTCTATGCGGCAGATGGATATATTTATGTGGCTGATGGTACTTGCGGTTTACGCATGTTTGAGGCAGCGGCACCGGAACACAATATTACGCTGGAAACCCTGGGAACCGCCTTGGATGTGTCAGTTGCTGGTATGTACGCTTATGTAGCTTCTGGTTCTGGTGGTGGGCTTCAGGTCATCCGTATTGATATCAGCAATACAACAAATCCAGCTACCCTAACACTTACACCGGTCGGTTCATATGACACAGATGGAACTGCAAGCGCGGTTGATGTTATAGGGATGACTGCTTTCCTGGCAGATGGTCGAAACGGTGTACGTATGTTTGATGTAACCGATCCTGCAAATCCGCGCGAGACCGGTTTTTACGATACGCGTGGTTCTGCTGGAAACCTCAGAGTCATCTTAAATGCGATCTTTGTTGCCGATGGCGATGGTGGTCTGCAGATTCTGGCTGTGCCTTTGAGTAATGTAACTTCAAAGATTTCAGGAACTGTTACGCTTAACGGCAGTGGACTTACCGGGGTTACAATCACTGCTACTGCGGCTGGCTCATCTCCATTTACAACAAATTCGGGTGCATCTGGAAATTACGAGATTGCAAATTTACCACAAAAGACGTATACTGTTGTACCCTCGATGATTGGGTATACCTTTTCGCCAGCTTCAATATTGGTAAGTGTGCCACCAGATGCAACCACGAAAAATTTCACTGCTGTGGCTAACTGTCTGACTGGAACTATCGTAGATATTAAAGGACGATCCATAGCCGATGTTACTGTAACAATCACGGGTACAGCGAATTATACAATATACACGGATGCAAATGGAAAATATAGCCTGTGTAGTGTCGTTGAAGGAACTTATAAAATTACTCCAGCGAAAAGCAATTACACTTTCTATAAATCTTCAGAATCAATAACTGTTCCGCCGGCTCCTATTATTAAAGATTTTGTTGGTTCGTTACCCACTTCTTCGCCTTCAGGTGTTATTATTGATACCCAACCTACTTATGTCTGGGATGTCGTCATAGGAGCGACACGTTATCACTTGCTTATAAATGGGCCTAGTGGAAATGTAGTCGATCAATGGTATGAGAGTGCACAGGTATGTAGTAGTGATCTCTGTATGGCACGTCCGGGTGTAACCCTTGTGTTGGGAAAATATAGTTGGCAGATACAAACCTACTCTATGGGCGGTACTACGACAGGATTTGCCACTCAAAAATCCTTTGAAGTTGTTCCAATAGGTGTTGCGATTTTGCAATCTCCAGCACGGGCTATCAGCGATAAAAAGCCAACCTTTATTTGGAATCCGGTAGCAGGAGTTGTGAAGTATCATCTTATGGTATTAGGTAATGGGGGAGCAACGATGGATGCCTGGTATGATGCCAGCACAATTTGTCCTATTACAAACTGTTCAGTCAAATCAGAGGTTGAACTTACATCCGGTAAATATACTTGGCGGGTACAAACCTGGAATGCAGCCGCTGAAGGTCCATGGAGTGAATCTCTAGAATTTTCAATTCAGTAAAATCAGCTAAAACCATTCTTAATAGTTTAAAGGCAGTGATGTGTAATCACTGCCTTTTTTAATATTAATTGGTTATTTATCCCATTGGAAAGCGCATTTTTTGCCCACCGATAAGATGTATATGCAAATGAAAAACTACTTGACCGCCATGTGATCCCGTATTGACAATCAATCGATACCCTGTATCTTGAACACCATGTTCAACAGCAAGCTTTCTTGCTGTAATCAGGAGTCTTCCTGCGAGGATTTCATCTTCCGCGTTCAAGTCATTAATGGAGGCAATATGTTTGTTGGGTACGATTAGGATGTGTAAGGGTGCAACCGGATGGGAGTCACGGAAGGCTGTTACCAGGTTATCTTGATAAAGGATATTGCCAGAGGCATTACCATTGATGATTTTACAGAAGATACATTCGTTTTCGGACATGTCTCATTATATCAAAAAGTCAATCAAATTTGTTAGATAATATTTTTCGAATGGGTTGGCGAAGTATAGTTTTCATCTTTTCTGGGGAAATACGTGAAAGATCAGATAAATAGATTTCGTGATGTTTGCCAGCCAATTCGTAACCGTTATTAAGCGCATAGCTATGAATGCGTTCAATATTGGTTTTTTCATCTGAGAATGGACCGATATGCATGATTTGAACAGATAGTCCTTCATGGAAATTCTCAAAACGGACCTGGTCTATTAGAGGAGGGGCTTTCTTTATTTTTACCTGTCGACGTGCATTTTCAACCAGCTCATTTGAGATGAATTCTGGTTGGGCAATCATAGCTGTCCATTGCCATGAATCTTTATTTTCTGCATCAAACACCCCTGTCATCCACCATAAACCTTCTAGAGGCATGACGCTATAATTAATTCCCTGGTCTTTTTTGACAGTAAACTTTAGAGTATATGAGAACTGGAAAAGAGTAGTAACGGCTCCTTGATATAATTCACTGGTATTGGGGTCACCGAATCCATCGATCATTAAGAAGTTAAAAGGTGGTACCTCTACAATAGATGGTGTTTGGGTGGTGGGTTGGTAGAAGATTTTAAGTGTTTTCTTTAAATCGATTTTTTCTGACATTTTTACTCCTTATTATTTTCTGTTTGTAATTTATTAATGAGATCATATAT
>JBAXBF010000009.1:0-26526 GCA_037142095.1 Chloroflexota bacterium | reverse complement strand
ATATCGTCCTGTGGGATGCAGAACGGAAATTAACGTATGGTGTGGCACACGCCCAGCATCGCACGGATTACAATCTCTTTGAAGGTTGGGAACTGACTGGCTACCCTGAAAAAGTCCTCTTGCGGGGCAACTTGATTGTGGATGAGGAAAGATGGCTTGGCAAAGCAGGCATGGGACAATATCTACACCGGCAAACGCCTGTGTTGGTCTAACATCAGCGTCAGTGACCGCTGTCTATGCCTGATTTCTTAATCCCCCTCTTTCCACTCTTACCGGTCTTCTCGATTACAATTTTAGGGACTGCTTCTATAAGTCTGCTTATTTTGGCACGTTTCTTTCCAACCTTTCGTTATTCATGGTTTGTAGCCATATTCGGTACGCTGCTGGCATGGTTCCTCTTGTTAATCACAACCTTGAGACTGCCGCTGGTTATCCCTGTGCCATTTTCCAGCAGTGATCGAATCTTCATCAACACCTCTCTTCTGGTTGTTGATGAAATATCCTGGTTTTATGCTGCCGCACTGCTTACGCTTTTATTGGCGGTTTTAACCACAGATATCATTCGTACGCAAGATACCCATCCAGCCATCTGGGCTGGAGAAATGATGATTACCGCAGCCGGGATGTTGGCTGTTTTCGCAGCAGATCCGCCTACCATGGTTATGGGGTGGGCTGTCTTAGGGGTTCTTGAAACGATCATCCTGTTCACTTCATCGCAGAGCGAGGAAAGCCGGAAACGCATCATCCTTTCGTTTACATTTCATGCCCTGGGTATCTTTTTAGCCATCCTGGGAATCGCAAATTACCAGATCTCCGGCGTGGATTTAGGCATGATGGATTTATATCCTGGTATAAATCTTTATATTTTGGCTGCTGCCGCTTTGCGTCTGGGGATATATCCATTGTATAACCCCACGCTACAGGACGAATCTCTCAAACGCCGTTCCAATACAATGATCCGCTCTGTTTCGGCGGCTGCCAGTTTCGTGGTCTTAGCCCGTCTGGCACAAACGTCCTTACCAGATGAAATCAAACCGCTTCTGCTGGCATGTTTCGCCATCATAGCCCTGATAGGAACCATAAAATGGGCGAATGCCGCCGATGAAATAGATGGACAACCTTACCTCATTCTTGGAATCACCTCATTCTGTTATGCGGCAGTGATCCTATCCCAACCCTGGGCGTGCGTCGCATGGAGTCTGGCATTGTTCTTATCTGCCGGATTGCTTTTCCTTTCCCCTAACCGGCAGAAGCATTGGTACTGGCTTCCGCTTCTGGGGACAGTCCTGTTTTCCGGTTTGCCTTTTTCCCCATTGTGGGGTGGACTAAGAATTTATCAAAAATCCTTTTTATCGATCTACCCTCAAATGGGTATCAAAGCCGTGTTGTTCGGTTCTTATGCCCTCTTTTTGGTCGCTCATGCATTTATCCTCGCCGGTTTCGTACGCCACGCGCTTACCCGTTACCCTGAAAGCGAAAAAGCTATCCTCTGGGCAAAAGGGATCAATCTCGCCGGTATATTGATCTTGCCAGTCACTCAGATCGCTTTTGGCATTTGGATCGGATTGAAATACGCCAGAGCCAATTTGTGGCTGGGTGCACTCACTGTTTGTTTAGCAACCCTCATCTTCCTCACTCCCTTTTTTCGTTTGCTTTATACTGAGTTAGCTTCAAGATGGAAACTTCGTTTCCCTGGATCAGTAGAAACTGAGACGCCTCTCCAACAAGAAAGCATCTTTGCCAGATTTTCAAAAATCCTGCACTGGATCAGGCAACTATTTTCTTTGAAATGGCTATACAGCTTCTTTAATAAAGTTTTTTCCTTCATTGAACGTATTTTCCTTCTGGCAAACCGGGCATTAGAAGGAGAAGGCGGGATCATGTGGTCGATTTTGATTTTTATGTTCTTACTGGCGGTTATCTTTCGTTCTGAATAGCAAGCTTGAATCCTTATGGAACTTCTTTCCTGGTCTGGTATGGTTATCGTCGGTCTCACATCCATTGGGCTGCTTATCAGCCATAACTGGCGTTATAGTATTCTGTTTTTTGCCCTGCAATACGTAGGTATATTTCTCTTGATTACATCTTATCGACCCATCGAAATCGCGGGCGTTATACTTCTGACCGGCTGGGTTTCCGGAATCGTATTAGGATTTGTACTTTTATCTGAACAAAGCGTGTCGCTTTCCATTAGCACGGATACAGAGCAAGAAGCTCAAATTCTCCCTTCAGGTAAGACATTCCGATTCTTTACCATATGCCTGGTACTTCTGGCAATCTGGGCTTTAACTCCGAATATGGAAACACTGGCTCCCGGAGTTGGGCAGGCACAATTTTATGGCAGCGCAATTCTTATAAGCCTGGGAATGTTACAGGTGAGTCTGACTACCCAGCCATTTCGGGTTATCTTGGGCTTGTTGACTTTCTTAGCAGGCGCCGAAATTATCTATGATTCTATTGAAAACTCTGTTCTCATTACCGGTTTGTTTTCAGTGGTGAATTTATGCCTGGCACTGGTTGGTGCCTATTTGCTGATTATCCACAGTACGGAGATTAAGCAATGAACGCTCCTGTTCTTTGGGTTATCTTGCCCTTGGGAGTCTCCATTATTCTTTTCGCCCTGGGAAGCTGGAAGAAAACATCCTTTATCATTGCAGTCTCTTCATCTTTGCTTTTTACGGTTTTGACGAGCGTAATTCCGATTGGTACACCCCTGCATATCGGAAGTATGAATATTACCATAACAGATTCGTTTCCCTTCTTAGGAAGGCAATTCATCCTCACCACGAATGACCTGCCCATCCTGGCGCTTGTGTATGGCAGCCTGGCTTTTTGGTTGGGAGCGGCGTCCATAGCAGATACGCCTAAAGCATTTTTGCCGGTTGGAATGATGATGGCTGCTTTCCTGACGGCAATTCTAGCAGTCGAACCAAAACTATATGCCGCGATCTTCATTGAACTCGTAACCCTGGTCAGCGTATTATTATTGGTGATGAGCGGGCGAACAGTAGGACGAGGTTCCATCCGTTTTCTCGTTTTTCAGACCTTAAGTATGCCTCTCATTCTATATGGAGGATTCATTCTTGGTCAAATAGAATCAAGCCAACCCCAGGTCGAATTACTCAGCCGGGCAACGATATCTTTCGGTCTTGGATTTGTTCTTCTGATGGGGATTTTTCCCTTTCACACCTGGCTGCCTCTCATTATGGAAGAGGCAAACCCATACGTCGCTTCGTTCTTGATTTATATGTTTACCCTGGTCAACTCGATTTTCATTAACACATTAATCAACCGCTATGAATGGCTGCAAGCTTCACCGGAAGTCCATATCATTATCGCCACCATCGGATTAATAATGATTCTGTTTGGGGGAATAAGTGCCGTTTTTCAAACCCATCTGGGGAGGATTTTCGCCTCCTTTGCGTTATCTGAAATTGGTTATACGTTAATCACAATTGGCATGCCCATTGAAATTGGGGGTAGTCTGTTTTTTGCCCTGATTATTCCACGTGCTTTAAGTATGGCAGTTTGGGCTTTAGGATTAGCGATTATCAAGAATAATTACCAGAGTCTTAACTTTACAGATTTGCGCGGCATATTCAGACACAGTCCATTTGCCGTATCCGGTTTGATCATCGCCCAATTATCTGCGCTGGGTTTCCCCCTCTTGGCTGGCTTTCCACCTCGTTTACCTCTTTGGGCGACGATCGTCGAAGAAAATTTATGGATTGCATTAATATTATCGATCGGAACACTGGGATTGTTCGTTTCCACCGCCAGGGTAGCCTTGATACTCTTTGTTGGAAATTCCCCCGCTATTCCTCATAATCCTGAAAATAAAATTGCTCGCTGGTTTACTGTTGTAGGAATACTGGGCATTTTATTGCTTGGCATCATGCCACAAATCATAACTCCCTTCGTGGTGAGATTGCTGCGCATGTTCCAGATCATGATGCCCTAATCATAATCCTGTTTTAGGTACAGACATGCTATAATTCAAGCATTGCGCGTCTACGATGCGGCATAATGGATGCTTATTGGAGGATGTATGGATATAAACCAGGTGGTGAAACAGCTTGAATGGATGGACGAGGAGCGGCGCAGGGATAAAAGCATCATCCTGGCTTTGCAAGATCGGGTCAACACATATGCTGATACATTAGAGGGAGCAAACCAGCGAATCAAGGGGTTAGACGAAGAGATTAAGAAATTATCTCTCCTGGTAGGGCGGTTGAACCAATTTGACGGTGCTCTGGTGCAACAACGGGTCGAAATCCGCAGGATGATGGATGAAGCCGAGAAAAAAATGGCTCGCAATCGCGATGATGGTGAAAAGATTCTGAGAGGGGAAATTAAAACGCTCGCAGAAGAAGTTGCGGCAATGGATAATAAGCTCAACCAGATCCAGGAGTTACGCCGCGAGTTACAGGTAAACGTCACCGAACGACTGCGGATGGAACATGACCTGAACAACTTCAACCTAAGACTGGCGGATTTTGCCCATACGATCGAGGATAATGCGCGCAATAACCGTGTGATGGACGAAGCCAGGCGTCAAGATGCCAAACAAATCGACGGAATCCAAGGCGAAATCATTGCGCTGCGAAAACGGATTGATGAAAGACGTTCTGAAATGGAAGGTTTGAGCGTGAACATCAATCGGGTCGAAAATCGTCTGAATGAAGTCTTATCGCTTGAATCCAGCCGTAAGTCCGAACAACAAGCTTTTATCGAACAGATTAATTTGAATCAGGTTGAATACGAACGTACGATTAAGGAGTGGATAAAACGCATCGAGTCCTTTGAGAAACAAGGGCTAGAGGTGCAAGACCAACTTCAGGGATTGGATGCAACTCACCGCCTGGTAAAACGGGGACAAGAAGCTATTGATATGCTCACCGACCGTATGGAGCGGCGGATCAACGAAATTACCGAGCTTCAACGTCTCAATGAGGAACGTTTCCGCCAGGAGTGGACAACTTTCAAGGGAGACGACCAAAAGCGCTGGGCAGACTATAGTTTAAGCCAGGACGAGCGTTCCAATGAAATGCTGCGTCAAAACGATAAGATGTTATCCCGCCTTGTCCAATTGGAAGACCAGTTCCATATCTCACGGGATGTCATCACACAATTAAACTTCCAGACCGAGAAAGGGCTGCAAGTGATGATGGAGATTGCTCATAACTGGGTCGAAACCTATCAAAAAATTAAGGCATCGGAAAAATAATTCTATATGCGAGTCATCGGAACTGCTGGACATGTAGATCATGGTAAATCGACCCTTGTTGAGGCATTGACGGGGGTGCATCCTGATCGTCTAAAAGAAGAACAAGCCCGCGAAATGACGATAGATCTGGGATTCGCTTATCTCAACCTTCCTGACGGAGAAGAGATCGGGATTGTGGATGTCCCCGGGCACCGGGATTTTATAGAAAACATGCTGGCGGGGATTGGCAGTATCGACGCTTGCCTTTTTGTCATCGCAGCCGATGAAGGCATCATGCCGCAAACGAGAGAACATCTCGCGATATTAGATTTACTCCAAATTCAATCGGGGGTTATTGCATTAACGAAAATCGATCTGGTGGATGATCCAGAATTCCTCGATCTAGTCGAAGACGACATACGCAAAGCTTTCAAAGGGTCAACTCTGGACGGAACTCCCATTGTAAGGGTTTCAGCTCGTAAACGAATTGGAATAGATGAAATATTACAGGCATTAAAAGACTGTCTGGTACAGAAGGCAATCCGTCCAGATCTGGGCAGACCCCGCCTATCAGTGGATCGTATCTTTACCATGGCTGGGTTCGGCACCGTCGTTACCGGTACCCTGATCGATGGATGTTTTCATCTCGATGATGAAATAGAAATTTTGCCACAAAGCCAGCGCAGTCGGGTGCGCGGGCTTCAAAGCCACCAGCATAAAGTCACTACAGCGCTGCCAGGCAGCCGGACTGCCGTCAATATCGCGGGGGTGACCGTTAACCAAGTCGCGCGCGGGAACGTCATCACATTACCAGGCACTTACCAACCAACCAGTTTGATGGATGTGCAGTTTCGTCTGTTGCCAGATGCTTCTCACTCCCTGAAACACAATACAGAAGTAAAACTATTTATTGGCGCAGATGAAGTTCTTGCGCGGGTACGCCTTCTTGGGACGGAGGAGCTTCCAGTGGGGAAAGAGGCTTTCTTACAATTAGAATTGAGTGATCCTACGGTTGCTATACGAGGAGACCGTTATATTCTGCGCCGACCTTCACCGAGCGAAACAATCGGCGGTGGGATTGTCTTAAACCCACAACCAACGGGGCATCACCGCCGGTTTGATCTATCCCTTCTTGAGCATCTCGAAGCCCTTGTCCAGGGAGATCCATCTGATTTTCTCTTTCAAGCAGTTCAGGCATTGGGAACGCCTTCGATACAAGAAGCCATCCAGCGAGCACGCATTAGCGGTAATACCGCATTGGAAGCTGCCAAAGCCCTGGTTTCCGCCAAAAATCTGATCGTAGTAAATCCTGACACAGGACAAGCGCTCAGCGAAATCCAGTCTATCGAAAACATCAAGGATTACCTTATCCTGTTAGAGCCCTTCTGGCAGCAAACACAGGAGCATCTGGAACAAACGTTGCAGGCATATCATCAAAATTTCCCCCTGAGAACCGGAATGCCACGCGAGGAATTAAAGAACCGGGCAAAGATAGCTACACGCATCTTCATCCCGTTGGTTAAATCGCTTGTTCATCAGGGAAAGATCGTAGAGAAAGGCGGCATCCTTTACTCTGCACAACATCAAATTCGTTTCACACCCGAACAACAGCGTTTAATTAACACGTTATTGACAAAATTCAAAGCCGCCCCTTATGCTCCACCCACCATTAAGGAATGCCAGGCGCAATTGGGCGGGGATCTTTATGCGGCGTTGGTGAATTCTGATGAGTTTGTACCGGTATCTCCAGAGGTGGTATTCCGCAAGGGAGATTATGAGCAGATACGCACCAGAATTGTGCGCTTTTTGGAGCAGAACAACACGATTACAGTCGCCCAGGCGCGCGATTTACTCGACACCAGCCGCCGTTATGTACTGGCAGTTTTGGAGTATTTTGACTCAACCGGTTTAACCATTCGCGATGGTGATTTCCGGCGCTTGCGTTCGAAGCGTTAAAAATGATCGTTGTGGTATACCCACTCGCCGCCGATCATTACACTGGACGGTTGGATTGTCTTTAAAATCTCCGCCGGTGTTGTAAAAGGATCCTCATCCTTATTCAAAATAATCATATCCGCCAGATAATTTGGAGCCAGTTTTCCAACTTTATTCTCGACACCGCATGCATACGCTACACCGAGAGTATAAGCGTGTAGGGCTTCCTGCATCGTGAGGCGCTGTTCAGGATACCAACCCGCTTGAGGATATCCATCAAAGCGAGAGCGGGTGACGGCAGCATATAGTCCCCAGAATGGGTTAGGTGATTCAACCGGCGCATCGGAACCAAACGCTAAAACAGCACCGTTTTCTATTTGAGTACACCAGGCATAAGACAGAGCCGCACGCTTTCCCCAACAGCGGTCAGCAGTGGTCATATCCGAAAGCGCATGAATAGGCTGCATCGAGGCAACGATGTTATGTTTTGCCAGACGGTCTGCATCCTGAGGATGGAGAATTTGGACATGTTCGATGCGATGGCGAAGATGCGGTAAACCCTGTTTATCCTCGTAACGGCGTACATTTTCAATGGCATTCAGAACCTCATGATTTGCGCGGTCTCCAATAGCATGAACGGCGATGCTTAAACCATGATCAACTGCCTTTCTACCAATCTCAAACATCGTTTCCCCATCCATAAACAAAGAACCGAGATTATTCGGATCATCATCATACGCTTCAAGCATGGCTGCCGTATGCGGACCCAGGGCGCCATCCGCAAAGAGTTTAACCGAACCAATATGCAGGCGGTCATCCCCAAAGCCAGATTGCAATCCAAGGGCAATTGCGTGATCCAGATTTTCATGGGCGATGCTTTTGGTAACGCGCAGTTTGAGATCACCCTGGCGATGGAGTTGCTGCAAAGCACTGAAACAAGTACGCTGGTCGAAATCGCAGACACTGGTAAGACCCATTTTTATTAATTTATTCTGGGCATCCCACAACATACGAGTAAGTCGCTCTGGAGTTGGGACCGGTAACTGGGTTAAAACCCACTCCATCGCCAGTTCTAAGGCAATACCGGTCGGCTTACCATGATGGTCCCGGAGAAACTTCCCATTTTCAGGGTCTGATGTAGCAGTAGAGATACCAAGCAAAAGCATTGCGGCGCTATTCATCCAGCCGGCATGCAAGGATTTATCGGTCAAATAAACCGGGTGATGCGGAGCAATAATATCCAGATCAGCGGCAGTGGGAAAAGATCCTTGATGGTCCTGATCCTGCCAGACATTCTGGTTCCACCCATGCCCTAAAACCCATTCACCTTGGGGTGTTTCCTTCACGCGTTCCGCTACGCGCCGCAGACATTCTTTTTTGGTGGCTGTTTCACAGTCCACTTTTTGCAAAGCAAGTGCGTAAAATTCCAGATGAAGATGGGCGTCCTGTAAACCTGGCAATACGATTTGTCCGCGCAGATCTTCTTTAATGGAATGCAGTCCAAAGGCGGAGAGAATCTGTTCATCCGTACCCAGTGCTAGAATACGACCATTATGAACCGCCAACGCTGAGGCAGATGGCTGTTCAAAGTTCATCGTATAGATTTTGGCATTATAAAGAATAATATCTTCCATTTTTTCCCTTCAGTTTCTACAATCTACAGCAATTTATCCAGTCAGGAAAAGAGGTCAGCAGTATTTTCATCACATTTTCTGCCTTACTCTCGAAAATCTTGATATTATTATATTTAATCAGGGCAAAGAATGCGCCTGGGCAGCCTGCGGTCTTCCACGAATGATACCCATTTGATCAAAGGGATAATAGATAAAGATGGCTTTACCGACCACATTCTTGACAGGCAGCATGCCCCAGATATGAGAGTCCGAAGAACGATTACGATTATCTCCCAACACGAAATAGGAATCTTTGGGAACTGTCCAAGAGCCGCTGTAGTCGGGCGGCGCCATGATATATGGTTCGTCCAACACCACACCATTAATCGAAACCCTACCCCTCTGGATCGTTACTGTATTTCCAGGCAAACCAATGATCCGCTTGATATATTGTTCGGATGGGTTTAATGGGTAATTGAAAATAATCACATCACCCCGCTGATAATCGATTAGAAAAGATGCCAGTTTATTGACAATGACTAACTCGCCGCCAAACAATGTCGGTTCCATGCTAATGGATTCTATGCGGACCCGACCAACACCAGAGTTCACGATAAAAAATATTACCAGGGAGATGACTATCGTCTCAACAATATCTTGAGCCAGATGCAGGATGATAGTAGTTACAGAAACAGGTTGTTCTGTTTCATCTAGCGGAGAAATCGATTCCGGTTGTTCAGGAACGTTCCCAGATTCCATAACGCCTAAACCTACATCACTTCAGGTGCCGGGATGCCTAAGATGTTCAATGAATTAGAGAGGGTTTGCTTCGTTGCAGCTACAAGTCGTAAGCGAAAGTCGCGCACCTCTGCATCCGCTTTTAGCACAGGACATTGCTGGTAAAAATCATTGAAAGCACGTGCCAAATCGTAGGCATAGTTCGTAAGATGCAGTGGTTTTAATTCCACGGCGGCACGTTGAATCTCACCAGACAGGCGAGAAATTAGATCAATCAATTCAATTTCGGCAGCATCTAAGGAATGCAGCGGCGCAAGCGCAGGCGATAAAGGTGTTTCCATGCGACGCAAGATGCTGTTGGCACGCACATGGGCGTATTGAATATAAGGTGCTGCCTGACCATTGAAATCCAGGGCGCTTTCCCAATCAAAAGTCACCAGGCGGATATTCTCACGCGCCAGCATTGGGTATTTGATCGCCCCCAGCGCAACATCATAAGCAACTGACTGCATGGTTTCTGCCGGAAGAGACGGATTTTTCTCTTTGACAATTTCGACAGCCCGCTGGGTTGCTTCACGCAACAAATCCTCCAAAAGTACAACCGTCCCATCCCGCGAAGACATGGTTACATTTCCCGGCAAATTAACCAACTCATAAGCAAGATGATAGCATTGACTTGCCCATGGATATCCCATAATTTCAAGCGTTTTATAGATTTGCTGCAAGTAGAGTGACTGGCGCACATCAATAACATAGATAGAACGGTCAAGATGGTACTGCTCAAATTTCTTAATGGCTAAAGGAATATCCTTAGTAGCATAGAGAGAAGTTCCATCAGAACGCAATATAACCATAACCCGATATTTTTCTTTTTTCAATCCCAGAATATCATCTATCCGAACGATCACTGGACCCACAGGACGCTCATCAACGGCAATGCCACGCTGGATGAGATCATCCACCAACTCTTTACCGGAATCCTCGACTTCACTCTCATAATAGACATGATCGAAATGAACACCCAGTTTAGCGTAAATCTGTTCAAAACCATCCATAGACCACTGGCGTGTCTTTTGCCATAAGGCAACCACTTCAGGATCACGTTGATCCCAACGAGCAAAAAGAGCCCGCACTTCTGTATCCAATTCGGGATTTTCACTTAAGTGGCGATCAGCTTCGGCATATAAATCGCCCATCCAGCGCGTCCGGTCATCTCCGGGTTCTTCTCCGGCATGAAATTTCTGGTAATTCCACAACCATTTGATGACGTGCAGCCCGATATCTCCGATGTAGTTAGCACGGATCACCTGGCTGCCTGCGGCTTCGAGGATGTTGCACACTGTATTTCCAAGAATTACATTCCGTAAATGGCCAACATGAAAGGCTTTATGGGTATTGGGCTGCGAAAACTCAACCATCACCCGCTCACCTGTTGGAGGACAATAACCATAGTGTTGGTTTTCTTCCAACACTGTGTCCACAACCCGCTGGCTGTACTCGGCAGTAGAAAAATAGAGATTAAGATATCCTTTTACGGCATCTGCGCGTCGGAAAGGACTTTTAGTGGTTTGGGATGCGCCAAATTGTTTGAGTAGGTAAGCAACGATTTGTTCCCCAATCTCTTGAGCTCGCTGCCCTACATTGACCTGTTTTCCGCTTTGTTTTGCCTCATTTGCAGCCAATTGAAAAAAAGACGTGGAGATACCCCATTCCCCCGAAAAAGGGATCGGCACCCATTTTAGTTCTGACGGAACCGGGATATTATTTTGAACACAAAATTCAAAGATCGCCTTTTCGACTGCTTGTTGTTCGGGTTGAAACATAGACGTGATCCTCGTTATATAAACGGAAAAACAGCGGGGTCATTTTCGACAGATCCCGCTGATAAACTTTAGAAGAAAGTGATAATGTTTTGACTAACTGACCGAATTACTTCTTTTGAAGCGCATTTAAGTGCTTCATCAAGCGGCTCTTACGACGTGAGGCATTATTCTTGTGAATGATACCTTTTTCGGCTGCCTTATCGAGGGCTTTAATAGCCGTTACCGTCGCAGAGGTTGCGGCTTCCACATCGCCTTCTGCGTAGGAGAGTCGGGCTTTCTTGACGCTGGTGCGTGTCTGACTCTTGAAAAAGCGATTGTGCAAGCGGCGCTTCTCATTTTGCCGCATTCGTTTGATAGCTGATTTTGTATTCGCCAAAGTTACCTCCGAGATTTAATAACAACAAAAATAGCAAGGATTGATTTTACCCGATTACTGTCATTTTGTCTAGTTTTTAATTTAATTTCAGGCTGTGTTTCAACTCCCAAACAAATCTTCAACATCTTGGCGGTTTAAAGATTTGAAAAAACTTGTTTCTGTAGTGATAAGCTGGTCAACCAGGTTTCTCTTTCTTTCCTGAAGCAGTAAAACTTTTTCTTCAATGGAATCGCGCACAATCAATTTGTAAATAAAGACGGGTTTATCCTGCCCAATCCGATGAGCGCGGTCAGAGGCTTGCACTTCAACAGCCGGATTCCACCACGGATCGACATGAATGACATAATCCGCGGCTGTTAGATTCAAGCCAAAACCACCCGCTTTTAAACTAATGAGAAAGAAAGACTGTGTCGGGTCATTCTGGAAAGTGTCCACACGCTCCTGGCGATCTTGAGTACGCCCATCCAAATACACATACGGCAGAGCGTCTGTATCCATGGCGGATTTAATCAACTTCAACATCTCGACAAATTGTGAAAACACCAGCGCCTTATGGTTACCCTCTTTGATCACCTTCAAGGTATCCAACAACAACTCGAACTTCGCCGACTCACCATGGAAATTTGCATCCACAAGCCGTGGATGATTGCATATTTGGCGCAGACGCAACAACCCCTCTAATATCTTCATCCGGCTGTTCTGAAAACCATCTTTTTCCAACATGCCCAGAATCAAGCCACGGTAAAAATCGCGCGTGCGGTTATATACCTTTCGCTGATTAGGCTCCATGTCGCAGTATAGGATTCTCTCGGTGCGCGGGGGCAGTTCTGGTGCAACCTGTTCTTTTGTCCGGCGTAAAATAAAAGGGAATATCGTCTTACGCAAGAATTGAGCAGATTCCTGGCTTTGGTCTTTTTCAATAGCATTACTGAATTCACCTTTGAAGTAGTCCAGACTTCCGAGCAGGCCTGGATTTAAGAAGGCAAACTGAGACCACAACTCAACTGTAGAATTCTCAATCGGTGTTCCGGTCAAAACCAAACGGTGTTTGGCATTCAATAATCTGGCTGCTTTGGATGTTTCCGAGAGGGGGTTTTTGATGGCTTGGGATTCATCAAGAATGGCATAGTAAAACGGATAATTACGGAGTTTTTCAATATCTCCATACATGATGCGATAGGTCGTCAGGATAAGATCATATTGGTCAAATTCTAACATGCGTTTTGCACGATCCAAACCAAAATATTCCATAACCCGCAGGGATGGGGTAAATCGGGATGCCTCCCGCTGCCAGTTGACCAACAAGGAACGCGGTAATACTAATAAATTGGTCTTATGAGATGAATTACGCTCTTGTAAAGACTGTAAAAAGACCAACACTTGTACTGTTTTTCCCAGCCCCATATCGTCTGCCAAACATCCGCCAAACTCATAGTCATGCAGGAAATGCAGCCAATCAAAGCCAGATTTCTGGTATGGGCGTAATTCTCCGGTAAAATCCTGGGGAAGCTCCTGGATGGCAATATTCGAGAAATTGGATAAACGCTGTTTACGCCGCTGAAATTCTTCATCAACCTGAACATCATCCACTTTTTCCAGCAGTTGGTCAAGCATTGTGATATGACGGCTTGAAAAACGTAAACCACCCTCCGTATCCTCAGAGAAAGAAAATAGATTCCGGTAACGGTCAATCCAATCTGTAGGAATTTCCCCGATACTGCCGTCAATAAGCTTGATATACTGTTCTTTCTTGCGAAATGCTTTGCGGATCTCTTTTAATGAAACTTCGATATCTCCAAAATTGACAACGGTCTTCACATCAAACCAATCTATTCCGGATGTGATATTAAATTTCAAAGTTGGCATACTGCGGTTTACACGCACGGATTTGATCGCGTCTTCACCATAGATTTCATAACCGCTCTGCGCCAGACGTGGGATTTTCTTCATCAAGAAATCCAACGGATGCAGTTTTGAACGTAACAAAAACACATCCGGAATTTCGCTGCGTTTTAAACCAAATTCTGTCGAACTTAAAGCCCGGTAGGTTTCTTCTTCATATTTTGGATAACGATAGACACGCAGAAATTTGAGTTCATCTGCCTTATGCACAACGCTGACTTCGGGCAACTCAGGATCATAACCAACCTCAAAACCACCATAAGCAAAACGCAATTGGACATGAACTTGCCCATTAACTTCGCTCAGATATAACCGTTTTACAAGTTCCCCTTCAATATCCTCCCACTTAATTTCATCCCCTTCCAGAGAAATGACCTCGGATAAAGCAGGAACATATTTATCCAAAAATTCACTTTCATCTTCAGGCGGAATGACCCAATTTGGATTTTCCAAGAAGGTATCTAGAAATTCTTGGGTATGTTCCTCTGATAGTTTAAAGAGAAAATGATCTTCTGCCAAAACCCAAGGTGGAGAGGAGGATACAAAGTTGATACTATTCTGAATAGAAATTTTTTCATCACCCACTTTTATCTTGGCTTCCACATGCATTCCATCTTCACGATGCTCGATTAACATGGATAATTTTCCAGGAGCATCCAATATAAACAAAAGCGAATCCAATGGAGAACTTCCTTTGCTTAGGAAGACCATCGCATCCGTATTCAATAAAATAGATAAAGAATCAGCGATAAACTTACCAGAAAGATTGTCAGAGCGATACCAGTAATTTGAGGCTGGGGTCGAGACAGATGCCAAGATATTCGCCAGATGGATCACTTCCGGAGATGCATTCAAGAATGGTTTTGATTGGTATTGAGAGCGATACGGTTTGGCGTTACCTAACTCCTCCGGATACGTGTGAAACCACTGCGCCAGCGCTTCTTTATTCGCAACTCTACCAGTTGTCCACAAAGATAAGAGAGATTCCTGTATTTCGCGATATGCAAGCATATAGGGTGTCAACGTCCACCCATTTTGACTATGCTCTAAACTAAACAACATCCACTGAGCGGCTATTTGTTTTGGTTTCCTACGCTTTGGCATTTCCAAAACGAGCCCAAAATTCATTTGCCATAGTTCTCTTGAGTGTGTATGCAGGTATTCCAATAAAGCATAGGCAGCAGCCACTTCATGTTTACAAATGGCACCATCTTTCGAAAATGAACATGAACAACTAAATGATAGTTGATCATTCTCTTCGATGAAAACCACTTGATTATTCTGCGCTCCCCGCACCAAGCAATCAGCATTATGACCATTTACATGGGTAACAACGACTCGTCCCTGATAATAATATATTTTCCCGCGCTCAATATTCGTCGTTGAAGCGTAACGTAGGATAGAATTTAAATTGATCGATTTATCAGTAAGCATGGGTATCAGGGAGAGCGTATTTTAAGATGCCGTAGGCAGGTAAAACCAGACTATACGGCATATTTTTCCATAAACACAAGCGTAACCTTACGCAGATCTTCGTCCAAAATTTCTAGTACTTTCTGGGTTATAGAGTCAGGAACCCCACCGTAGAATGCCTGTGCAATTCCACCGGTGATACAGGCAAGCGTATCAGAATCGCCCCCCAGCGAAATTGCCAAGCGAATGGCATGTTCGAAGTCATCCGATTCCAAGAAAGCTGTGATTGCTTGCGGAACCGTACCCTGACAAGATTCGTCAAAACGATAAGTCGGGCGAATCTCGTCACAGGTGCGAGAAAGATCGTAGTTGAAATTCTCAACGATATAATGCTTGATCTTCTCTTTTGATTCACCCTGGCGAGCCAAGAAAATCGCGGCAGCCTCTGCCTGCCCTCCCTTGATTCCTTCCGGATGGTTATGGGTAATCTCTGTAAAGGCTTTCGCCTGAGAGAGAGTCTCTTCGAGCGTGTCATAAGCAAACCCTGTTGGGCTAATGCGCATGGCTGCCCCGTTCCCCCAACTATTATAGGGTGCGCTGGAAGGCGAGGATGCCCAATTATGAAATGCTCCGCCATACCCCCTGTGGGGATAACGCCGATAATACTCTTTTAACAAGATAGTATAATCCTTGCCTTGTAGAATTGCATCTGCCAATGCCACTGTTAAAACCGTATCATCCGTAAAAAAACAACTCAGAGAAAAGAGTGGAAACTCGGTCGAGCGATTATTATCCCACTCATAAACGGATCCAATAATATCTCCAGCAATTGCTCCTATCATTATGTTATTACTCCGTTCCGACTACTTGTATAAGAATTGTTTTTGCCTGCGAGACGACCAGATACACATTATCCCGGATGTCTTCCAAATGTTGGTGATCCAATGCCGCATCGATCCCCGGCGGTGCATAGACTGTGAATAAAGCACGCCGCGTAACAGCGGTGATTTGGGTGCACCTAAATTCTTTGGATGCCGACTGTCAATGCTTCCCCACTCAAAAATTCTCGGATGACAAACATCCCTTCGGCGGGTGCAGAGGCTTGTAACTCCAATGCAATTATATCGCGCATGATGGATATATGACAGGTATCTATCGTCTGTGCCAGACGTTTATCAGCAATGTAATGAACTCGGATAAGATCTGTCAAGTCGAAGCCCGCCTGACGACGCATCTCAACCATACGCTGTACAAAAGCATATGCCAGTCCAGCTTGTTCCGCTTCGGGACTGATTTTTGGTACCAGAACAGCTTGATAGACACCTTCATTTTCGAACAGACTATACTGCTCTCCAACCAAGGGAAAAGGCTGTCCAGCAACCACTCTGGCACCCACTGTGTTGACATGCAGAACTTCAGCCAGAACGTTAGCATATGTATCAACAATATTCAGCTCAATTTCATCCGCAACGGTAAAAACAATTTCCTGCACCGACTGGGCAATTTTTACGGGTGTGTTTTTGCGTATCTCTTTACCCAGCTCCGCCAGACGAATAACCAAAAGCATCTCGCGGTTAAGAACTTCATCGATCAGCATCTCATCCTGTAAAGGCATTTTCTTAAGATGAACTGATTCAGGCGATTCAGGATCCAATTCCCGCACCAAATTTTGGTAAATTTCCTCACTCAGATAAGGCAAGATCGGAGCAATCAGAACACTCAGAGTAGTAAGCGTCTGGTAGAGTACTGAAAAAGCCGCCTGCTCATCTTCTTGTGAATCAGACATCCAAAAGCGGTGGTGCGATAAATTTAGATACCAATTAGAAAGTTGTGATACAAAAGTCTGCAAGGAATGGACAACACCTGGTACACTGAGCGATTCATATTCAGCATTTACCGAGCGAATAAGATCGTGCAATGACGAAATCAACCAACGATCCAGTGGATTGGAAAAATAATCTTGCGAATATAATTTTGTCTGCGACCAACCTTTGGATCTTGCATGAGTAACAAAGAAAGTATAAACCTTCCAAAGAGAATGGATAAACTCTTGTTCTACCTTCCAGAAGTCTTGTGCTTCATAACGTACATCTCGCCCGCCTACACAAGTGGAAAGAAGGTACCAGCGTAAAGCATCCGACCCATGTTCCAAAAACGTATCTCTCCCACCAGCCGAATTCGAAATCGGATTTTCATCAGCATCCAGGATATGCCCCAGACAAACTGCTTTTTGAAAAACCTCATACCCTGCCACCATCACACCAGTTGTATGCAACGCATGGAACCAACCGTAAATTTGATCGACCGGCTCGCATACAAGGTCAGCGGTAAACTTATCGATCGCCGAAGGTAATTGTTCATTAGAAGGGTGATGCTCCTGGCAAAAAGCCATCACACTCGCATCAAAATTGGCATCCAGAACTTCCGTTATGCGGTGCATCAATTTTCCCGTTTTTGGATTAGAAAAAGTGATGCCGTCTATTGCCGGGCGGTGGGGCGAGATTATATCCAAGTCAATTTTTGCCAGATCAGCCAATTCTTTAAAGCTGCCAACCACAAGGATATCGCCATCTTCATCCGTCCATATAGGCAACGGTGTACCAAAGTATCGTTCGCGCCCCAATAACCAGTCCTTACCACTTTCGAATGACCTGTTGAATAATTGGCGCGTCTCTTCCGGTATCCATTGGATGGTATCACCAATTCGCAAGAGATCGTTTTCCACCTGTTTGGTATGCATATACCAGGCAGAACATAAATAATCCATCAAATACGCCCCGCAATAGCAACAATAATTGGTTGTTTCGACCACTGTCTCCGAGCGAAAGAGTAAGCCACGGAGAGTCAAATCTTCAATAATAAACGGTTCAACTTCCCTAAAATGTTTCCCTTGCCAGGTACGCGCTCCGGGAACGAAGAAACCATCCGGTTGAAGGGATAAGATCACTGGCAGATCATTCTCTACAGCTATGCGCAAGTCCCATTCACCATAAGCCGGAGAAACCGCCACCAAACCGGTACCCACATCAGCGACGACGGTTTCATCCGTTACGATAGTAAAAGCAGATTTATCAGGTAGAAGAGATGTGAATAAGGGGAGATAGCACTGCCCGCGCAGTTTCTTCCCCTTAAAGGTGGCAATAATCTTGACTGTCTCAGCCGGTAGAAAACTCATCTGATTAGAGAGCACAGAAGGATTGAATACCTGCTCCAATCGCGACTTCGCCAGGATAAGCTGCTCACACCCGCCTTCAGGCAGCTTTCGTTCTACAGTAACATAATCTGCTTCAGGATGCACAGCCACAGCCACATTGCCGCTCAAAGCCCAGGGTCTGGTCGTCCAGATGAGTAAAGAGGTACCGTCATCATCCACCAGCGGCAGACGCAAAAAAACGCCGGTTTTGGTTTCCTCGGTACGTCCAGTAGCAACTTCCATTTCTGAAAGCGAAGTACCACAGCGAGGGCAGTACGGCGCTACAGCATAGTTCTTGAGAATCAACCCCTTTTCCCATAACGTCTTAACTGCCCACCAGACCGTCTCTATATAATCATCGGTATGGGTAACGAAAGCATTCTGCCAATCAACCCAATACCCGAAACGTTCGGCAAGCTTCTCCCAATCGTATATGTAATCAAAACTGGAACGCCGGCATAGTTCGCTGAACCGTTCAATACCTGATTCCTCGATCTGACCTTTACCATTGATATTCTGGCGTTTTTCAACTTCGACTTCGACGCCCAAACCATGCGTGTTCCAACCGAAGCGGCGCGTGACCCGGTAACCACACATTGTCTTAAAGCGAACAAAAAGGTCTTTAAACGTCCATGACAGGAGAGTCTGGACATCGGGTTTGACATTGGCAGTTAAGGGTCGTTCAAAGAGAATGAATTCTGGAGCATCTGGACGCGAGGATGCAGATTTAGCGGGAATTTTTTGGTCTTTCCACAGCTTAAGCACTGCTTCTTCTATTTTTGTAAAATCGGCTTTGGAAGAGACGGGTTTGAACATCAAGGGTCCCCAGAAAAATGATTGGCGTTTCGTTGTTCTGGAGAATTTTACCATAAACCTGGCAAATTGGGATCATCATTACAGGTTTTTGGAAAATGAGTTGAGGATATTTCCATCATCCAGATACAGCAAGCGGGCATCTTCCACCCTCCTTACCAAGGAAATTGTGAGAAGACACCCGCCACCAAAGAACACTAAATACTAAGAAATACCTGTCTGAATCAGCTTCAGAAACCTTCCAACTTTGACATATCCACCACATCATCGCTCATGGAGACAATATTTTGTAAGATACCAAGCCGGTTAGAACGTAATGCTGGATCCTCCGCCATAACCAGAACTTCCTCAAAGAAGCGGTTAATCGCAGGTACCATCGGAACGAGCGCATGCAGCAGGCTATCCACCAAACCTGGCTTGACCTGTTGGGCAGCTTCCCGCATGGCTTTTACTAAACCTTTCTCTGCCGGTTCCACCAATGCTTCCGGCAGAACAACATACTTCTCTTCAACTGGACGGGTAATGCGGGCACAACGAGCAAAAGCCGGTAGGATAACACTCTGCCAATCCTCACGCACAACCCAGAGGGAAAGTTCTCGGACCGCCCGCATTGCTTTGGCAGGATTGCGTCCCTGCCTGCTGATGACCGCATCGACGACATCATAGCGGTATCCCTGTTCAAGCAAGTAATTGCGTAACCGTTCTTCAATGAATCCCAGACAATTCTCAAGTTTATCCGGGTCGGTACGAACTGGCAGCCGCTGAGCGGCAATATGAAGCGCATCCCGAAGGTTGAAATCCAAATCCCAGGCGATGAGATTCTGTACCAATCCCAAAGCTGCGCGGCGCTGCGCAAAAGGATCTTTTGCACCGGTGGGTGCCAACCCGACTGAGAAGAGACCAGCCAGTGTATCCAGACGATCTGCGATGCCAAGCGCTAAGCCAACTCGTGTTTTGGATGTCTCATCCCCAGCAAAGCGCGGTAGATATTGTTCGAACAGGGCATCTGCAACCTGCGCCGGTTCTCCAGAATAAAGTGCATAATAACGTCCGATAATCCCTTGCAAGGAAGTCATTTCCACGACCATCTTGGTTACCAATTCCGCTTTAGAAAGCTCAGCAGCCCGGCTCAGTACGTTTGTTTCGTCTGAGGTCAACCCCAACATCGCGCCAAGATCAGCGGACATGCTCACCAACCTGCGGGATTTATCCAACATAGAGCCCAGTTCTTTTTGGAAAGTGAGCGTACCCAGTTTGGGAAGATGGTCTTCGAGTTTATGGAGTTTATCTTCCTTGATAAAGAAAGCCGCATCGGCAAAGCGGGCACGGATGACATCCTCATTTCCGTGGCGCACCAGATCAAGCCCCTGTTTATTACCATTTCGTAAGGCAACAAAATGAGGTAAAAGGGTGTTATTTCCCTTTCCCTGCAAAACAGGAAAATACTTTTGATGCTTTTTCATCACAGCGATTAATACTTCCTGCGGGAGTTCGAGCGATTTCGGGTCAAAGGAACCTACCAATGCCGTAACAGCTTCCACTTCGCTGGATACTTGTGCCAACAAAGCTTGATCATCGGGAATCTCGCCCGACACCTGTAAAGCAGCCTGCTGAGCATTTAATTTAATTACGGCGCGGCGTTCATCCACATCCAGAATGATTCCTTGCGATTTTAAGGACTGGAAATATTCCTGCGGGGTATGGATGGTGATTTCTTGTGGTTCATAAAAGCGCAAACCACGCGTACGATTGGAAGTCTGCAGCCCAGCATACTCGAACGGTACTACCTGACTTCCATATAACGCTAAAAGCCAACGAATTGGACGAGAAAAAGCCACATTCGTATGGTTCCAGCGCATACTCTTTTCAAATTTGATCGAAGCGATTAAGCCTGGCAGAGCTTCTGATAAAACTTCAATCGTTGGTTTACCTGTGGCGCGCACAATTGCCGTCACATATTTACCGCCATCCATCTCACGGATATCCAGGTCACTGACAGCCACCCCGCGCGAACGGGCAAAGCCCTCTCCCGCCGGAGTAGGCTTCCCCTGAGCATCAAAGGCACGCTCTGCGGGAGGACCCTTGACAACCTGCTCTAAATCCGTCTGACGAATAGATAGGTCTTCGATATGCACAACCAGACGGCGTGTTGTCCCAGAAACCATGATTTTCCCATGTGCCAAACGCAATTCATCGAACAACGCCGGGACACGTTCATTCAATTGGGATAAGGCGGCGATTAAATCTCCATGCGGCAATTCCTCTGTCCCGATTTCAAACAATAGCGCTGAGGGGGCTGCCGGATTGGAAACCGAGCTCTTTGTTGCAACGACAGTTTCCGTTTTATTAACCCGCTGAAGCCAGGGAAAACCCATTTTTTCACGCTGTGCAAGATAGGCTTCGGCGGAGCGGCGGGCAAGGTCGCGCATCACACCAAACATCGCCTGGCGTTCGGTTACCCCGATAGCCCCACGGGTATCCAAAACATTAAAAGTATGGGAACACTTAAGGATATAGTCATGCGCCGGAAGCACCAATCCCTGCTCCAGACATGCGCCGGCTTCATGCACATAGGTTGCATAATTCTGGCGCAAACGTTCCACATCGGCTATTTCGAAGAAATACTTTGAATGTTCGTATTCGCCCATCAAATTGACATCCCCATAGGTGAAGGCGGCCGAGCCTCGAAATGAGGAGTTCCACTGAATATTACGAAAATCATGCACACCCATCAGCGCCATCGCAATGCGTTCCAGTCCATACGTCAATTCCACTGAAACCGGATCAAGCACAAAACCACCGGCTTGTTGGAAATAGGTGAACTGGGTGATTTCCATCCCGTTCAACCAGACTTCCCAACCCAAACCCCAAGCCCCCAGCGCAGGTGATTCCCAGTTATCCTCAATAAATCGAATATCATGGTCACGCGGATTCAACCCCAAAGCACGCAAAGATTCAAGGTAGAGTTCCTGGGGATTGCCCGGATCTGGCTTCAGGATGACTTGATATTGGTAATGCTGCTGAAGACGGTTAGGATTCTCGCCATAGCGACCGTCATCAGGACGAATCGAAGGCTCGACGTAAGCAACATTCCAGGGTTCCGGACCCAGAACGCGTAAATAGGTTGCCGGATTCATGGTTCCTGCCCCAACCTCAGTATGATAAGGCTGCCAGATAAGACAACCATGTTCCGCCCAAAAATTTTGTAATCTCAAAATAATGGTTTGAAAATCTATTTTTTCTGCCATAAGGGTTACCTCCTGATCATCCACACTAAAATCGGAAATCACTCACCGTTAATAATTTTTACAAAGACGATATGCTGAATCGACCGCAAGATATTCAAACAAGAAAATAGAGGGAAGATTAGTTAGATAATAAAGAATAATGCTTAACCTCACCGATATCCTGGGGGGGCCAATAGACGAAAACCGCCTTCCCTATCACCAGATCAACGGGCAGCACACCCCATTCATGCGAGTCCGATGAATGTCTGCGATTATCACCCAAAACGAATAACATCCCCGGTGGGACGACATCCAACTTCTCGTAATCCGGTGGTTCGTTAATATAAGGTTCCTTGAGTTCCTGGCCATTGACAAAAACTTTGCCGTCATGCACCAGAACCGTGTCTCCCGGTAATCCAATAATCCGTTTAATGTACTCCATGCTGGGATCACGCGGGTAATGGAAGATGATGACATCCCCACGCTGCGGTTTTCCCATCGAATATGCCAATTTGTTGACAACAACCAATTCACCATCTTGGAAAGAGGGCAGCATACTGGAGCCTTCCACTCGTATGCGTGCCGTAACAAAATTCACGGCAGCAAATAAGATCAGAGAAAGAACAAGGGTTTCTACAACGTCGAAGATAAAGCGCAGCATCCCACGCTGCTTATCCGGTTCTTCCTCAACCACTGGCTGAGGTACTATATCATTGCTTTGCTCTTCTGTTTCTGGTATGGGAAGTATGTCTAATTCGGTATCGTTCAAGAATAAATCACCTGTATTTATAGATGAATCATTATACCAGATTTCCACATATATTCTGGATGTTCTGTGATGCTCTTTACCGCTTTACGTTTAGCGATTACAAGGCAAATTATTAGTAAATTTGGTATAATAATTGAAAACAGGATGAATACAACAAATATCCACACGATGAATGAATTAGACCCTGAAAAACAGCAAAAAGCGAAAGAATATGCCCGTATCCACCGAAGGTTATTCCTGATCGAACTTGGATGGGACGGGATTTATGCCCTGCTATGGTTGTTTTTGGGTTGGTCGTTACAGGTTAAAAACATGCTTGCCGCCTGGAATTCCCATGATTGGCTGCTGGTAGCTGGTTTTGCGGTCGTCTTTGGCGGCATTCAAAGCGTTTTATCTCTGCCTCTTTCTTACTACAGTGACTTCATCCTGCCTCACCGCTACGAACTTTCCACCCAAACTTTTAAGGATTGGGTTTATGATAATCTTAAAGGACTTGCGATCGGCGCTCCGATTGGGTTAATTTTATTGGAAATTGTGTATGGTATCTTACGAACCTTCCCGGATACCTGGTGGTTGTGGGCAGCCGGGGTTATGCTCGTTTTCAGCGTCCTACTGACCAACCTGGCACCCATCTTGATCATGCCATTATTTAATAAATATGTCCCCTTGGGTGATGAACATGCCGATCTTGAGACGCGTCTGCTGAACCTGGCAGAAAAAACCGGGACGAGCGTGCGAGGGGTCTATAAATTTGACATGAGCCGCCGTACCAAGACTGCCAATGCCGCTTTAACCGGCATCGGCAACAGCCGCCGTATCATTCTGGGAGATACGCTGATCAATGAGTTCACCCCTGATGAAATCGAAACTGTTCTGGCACATGAGCTGGGTCATCAGGTTAACCACGATATTCCATACGGAATCTTCGTCGGAACAATCACCACTTTACTGGGTTTTTACATGGCGGCTCTCGGGCTGCGCTGGGGAATCACGGTTTTCGGATTTGAAGGGGTCGCAGACCCAGCGGGAATGCCATTATTTGGAATCATCCTTGGTTTGTATGGATTGATTACGATGCCGTTAAGCAACGCGTTCTCACGCTGGCGTGAACGCCGCGCCGACCGCTATGCGTTGGAGGTTACTGGCAAGGGAGAAGCCTATGCTGCGGCGCTCACCCGCCTGGCGAACCAGAACCTGGCAGAGGTAGACCCCGAACCTTTGGTAGAATTTCTGTTGCACTCTCATCCGGCACTAGGTAAACGGATCGCCTTTGCCAAATCTTATCAAGAGTCAATAAGCTGAATAAATGAAAATTACTCTCTTTTTTTTGAAAACAAAAATCACGCTGGTAGTGCTGGGTGTCGCTATGATTGCAGGGGCAATCGGCACAGTCTGGATGGTTGATCAATCAGACCACGAGAAACGCTCTGATTTGATCAGCCAAGCGCGCCTCGTTGCACACAGTTTTCATGACGATCCGATCAAGTACCTATCGGGAACAGAGTCAGACCTGGACTCTCCAAATTACCAACATATCAAGCAGATTTTAATTTCCACAAGGTCAGTGAATACTCAATACCGATTTATCTACCTGATGGGGCGCAAGAGCGACAACAAAACAATTTTTTTCTTTGCAGATTCGGAGCCGAGTGATTCGCCAGATTTTTCTCCACCTGGTCAAACCTACGCTGAAGCTTCGGATGTCATTCAATCTATTTTTGATAAGAAGAATGCCGCCGTAGAAGGTCCGGTTTCCGACCAATGGGGAACCTGGTTCTCTGCCTATGCGCCGCTAATCGGTCCTGTTTCGGGAGAAGTCATCGCTGTTATCGGAATTGACATCGCGGCGGGCGATTGGTACTGGGATATTGCCTCTCAATCTGCCTTACCCGTGGGACTGCTGCTGGGGTTTCTGTTAGTTTTTAGCTATATCCTGCTATACCGTTTGAATAAGACCGTTGACGACCAGCAAACGAAATTATTGGAAAGTGAAAAGCGCTTCCGCACTATGTTCCAAGAAAATCGGGCGATAATGCTGCTGATCGAACCTGAGTCTGGCAAGATTCTCGATGCAAACGATGCAGCAATCCAGTTTTATGGCTTCACAATAGAAAAACTCACATCCATGTCCATGGATGAGATTAACACTATGGATCCTGCCCAAACATCTATCGCACGCGCAAGCGTACTGAATAAGGAGAAAAATCATTTCTATTTTCAACACAAATTGGCTTCGGGAGAAATCCGGGATATAGAGTCCTATACCACACCGATTATTACCGGCGGGGAAATCGTTTTATTTTCGATCCTGCATGACATTACCGATCGCAAACGAATTGAACAACGCTATCGCGAATTGGTTGAACAAATCCCAGAGGTTATTTATACCGATGAAATCGGAGGAGATTGGCAATTCATCAGCCCAAATATTGAGGCTTTATGCGGATATACAGCCGAAGAATTGATCGCGGATGCAGATCTTTGGATGAACAACATCCCAACCGAAGATCAGATTAGGATCCAAGCTGAAATCCGTTCCCTTTCTATAGGTGACATCCTTGGAATTGACTTTAGATTTCAGACCCGCGATCGAGGCATGATTTGGATACGTGACCATGGGGTTGTCAAAGAAGACCGGGCAACAGGAAAAAAATTAATCCAGGGACTTCTGGCTGATATTACTGAACAAAAGAAGGTAGAAGAGGCACTTCAGAAATTGTACGAAAATTTAGGACGTAGCCAGAGCATTGCCCATGTCGGCAACTGGAGTTTAAACCTCTCCAATAATTCTTTTGGCGCATCGGAGGAAGGTTTTCGTTTGTTAGGATTTCCGCCCGAGGCTAACACAACCTTTGATGAAGTAACTGCATTAATCCACAATAATGACCGGCAACGGGTACGCGAAGTCATGATGAAAGCCATTCAAATAGGAAGCCCATATCAAGTGGAAATGCGTATCGCTAAGAAAGATACCGGTGAATTTCGCCATTTGCTCTCGATTGGCGAAATTGAACAAGATGCAGAAGGGCGATCTATTCAGGTTTTTGGCATTAATCAAGACATTACCGAACGCAAACAGATCGAAGAGGAATTGGCAGGAGAAAAACAGAGACTTGCCAACATTATTAGAGGTACAGATATTGGCACCTGGGCATGGAATATCCAGACCAATGAAGAGGTTGTTAATGAACGCTATGCGGAAATATTAGGCTACACGCTTGAAGAGCTTGCACCCATATCTGCAGATATCTGGGAAAAATATGCCCATCCAGATGATTTCAAAAAAACAGAGGCGTTGTTGGAAAAACACTTCAATGGTGTGCTGGATTCCTATGAAAATGAAGTTCGCATGCGTCATAAAAGTGGAAGATGGGTATGGGTGCTCGATAAAGGCAAAGTGATAACATGGACAGAAGATGGTAAGCCATGGATGATGTTTGGAACCCATCAGGACATCACCGAGCGCAAACAGATGGAGGAAGCGCTGCGAGAAAACGAAACCCGTCTGCGGGCGATCA
>JBAXBF010000008.1:0-26996 GCA_037142095.1 Chloroflexota bacterium | reverse complement strand
GCGATTGACTTTGGGGTTGGATTACTTGAGTTGGTTTCGGAGTTTTCAAAAATCCTTTCGTTCTCCTTCCGTCTTTTTGGCAATATCTTTGCCGGAAGCGTTTTGTTGTTTGTAATCGGTAGTTTGGTGCCAGTATTTCTTCAGGCTGGATTTTTGACCTTTGAGTTTGCAATAGGTCTAATTCAAGCGGTTGTTTTTGGTATGTTAACGATGATTTTCATGACAATGGCAACCCAAGGTCATGGAAGCGAAGAGCATTAAATTTAGGATAGACTACTTGTAGTTGGAGGTTATTAAAAATGGAAGTTGCTGCTGCGAAATTAATTGGTGCTGGTTTAGCAATGATCGGAACGATTGGCGCAGGTGCCGGAATCGGGATCACGGTCAGTGGTGCATTACAGGGAATGGCAAGAAACCCGGGTTATTCAGGAAATTTAATGACGAATATGATTCTGGGTATTGCTTTCTGTGAAGCGATCGCTATTTATTGTTTGGTTATCGCCTTCATTATTTTGTTCGTCCCTATCGGATAGAGTTGACGAAAAAGGAGTGTTACTTTGGAAAACTTAGGTATTAATCTGGGTTATCTGATTGTTCAAATCTTGAACTTCTTTATTGTTTTTTTGGTACTGAAGCGCTGGGTTTACGATCCAATTTTGAAGGTGCTAGCAAAGCGGCGTGAGACCATTGCGGATGGGCTGGAAAACGCTCGAATCGCGGCTGAAGAGCGGGCAAATGCAGAACAAGAAGCCGCCAAAATTATCACAGAGGCGCAGGCAAAAGCGGCTGAAATTGTACACGAAGCAACCAATCGAGCAGATACTGCGGCTCAAGATGTTAAGAGTACGGCAGAAGCTGAATCTGTGAAAATCCGTGAGACAGCTAGTCTAGAAGCTGAAAAGATAAAAGAAGGGCTTTTAGAGAAAATGCGTCCTCAGATCGTTGCCTTAGCATTATCGGCAACTCAAAAATTGATTGGTGAAGCTTTGGATGAAAAACGCCAGCATGCCTTATTGGATGAATTCTTCTCTGGGGTAAAAGAGAAAAAAGTGGTCTTATTGGAGGCGGCGGAGATAATGGGTGCAGAGGCTGAAGTTGTTAGCGCTCTTCCACTAACGAGTGAAGAGCAGGGGATTGTCAAGTCTGAGCTGTTATCGAAGTCTGGTAGTCAAACGGTCATCTTCCGCGTAGATCCCTCTATTCTAGGTGGCTTAATAGTGAAGGTCGGAGACCGCGTGTTGGATGGATCAGTGTCTGGCAAGTTGGATAATTTGCGGCAGTCACTGTCCTAATCTTTCTGGATATTACGTTTCTGAAACGCGCCTCGAATTATAAGCAACGAGGCGCGTCTTTTTAGTGTTGATACCAATCTCATCGTCCACCTTGATATGGTTAAACTAGCAGATTTATTCAGAAGCATAGATATGAATCCGATTCCTGGATCAGAAGATATCCTTGTACAGGGAATCGAGTTTGATTCTCGGCGTGTCAAGCCGGGCAGTGTCTTTGTTGCTTTCGATGGCGTTAACCGGGATGGACATCGATTTATAACAGATGCAATTGAACGCGGTGCCATTGCTGTTGTTGGAACCCTACCAGCCAGGGAATTTTCTGTTCCCTATATATCTGTTGTTGATAGTCGTTTAATATTAGCAAAATTATCTGCTGCTTACTTCGACTTTCCTGCGAGTAAAATGATTGTCATTGGGGTAACAGGGACGGATGGCAAAACGACGACCTGTAATTTACTTTATCAAATGCTGCGTTTGGCTGGATGTAAGGTTGGAATGATATCAACCGTGAATGCCATCATTGGAGATAAAATACTTGACACAGGGTTTCATGTAACTACCCCTGACGCACCAGATGTTCAGCATTATCTGGCGATGATGGTCGAGGAAGGGATAACGCACGTTATTTTGGAAACAACCTCTCATGGTTTAGCTCAACAAAGAGTAGAAGCATGTGAGTTTGATGTTGGGGTGGTAACAAATATTACCCATGAGCATTTAGATTACCATGGAACGTATGAAGCATACAGGTCATCGAAGGCTCGTTTATTGACATATCTTGCAGAGACGAAACAAAAACCACAAATGGAGACGCGTCTGGCAGTTATTAACCGAGATGATTCGTCTTTTGAATATCTAAAAGGGATCATTACCGTACCGGTAATTAGTTATGGGACTGGTCCTGAAGCAGATGTTCGGGCTGAAAATATTACCTCGAGTGTGAGAAATTTGTCTTTTGATATTGTTACAGGCAGCGTAAGATTTCGAGTAGAAAGTCCATTGCTGGGTGAATATAATGTTTCGAACATATTAGCTGCAGCTTCGGCTGGAAAGTATGGCTTAGGGTTGACTGAGGAAATCATTCAAAAAGGGATTGCTTCGATGACAGGCATACCAGGAAGAATGGAAAGTATTGAAATGGGGCAAGACTTTATAGCGATTATTGATTTTGCCCATACCCCGAATGCTTTGCTGAATGCCCTTAAGTCAGCGCGTCCATTGACTCGAGGACGGGTGATCGCAGTATTTGGGTCGGCTGGATTGAGGGATCGTGCCAAACGTAGGATGATGGCAGAGGTTTCAGCGGAGTATGCAGATATAACAATTTTAACGGCAGAAGATCCGCGTACAGAGTCACTTAAACAGATTTTGGCTGAGATGGCGGATGGAGTTATCGCAAAAGGTGGAATAGAAACTGAATCATTTTGGCGTATTCCAGATCGAAGAGACGCAGTAAGATTTGCGGTAAGAATGGCTATAACTGGGGATACTGTAATTGTATGTGGGAAAGGGCATGAGCAGTCGATGTGTTTTGGCGAAACAGAATATCTCTGGGATGATCGCATTGCAATGCGTGCTGCGTTGGCGGAGTTACTATCTGTTAAAAGTCCGGAAATGCCTTTTTTACCGGATGTATCATACGATGAAATTTGAAAAGGATTTTATGGAAGGCTGTTAGATAAGTATACCTATTTAACAGGAATATGCAGAGAATCTTTTTTTAGAAATCTTTATCGTTCGAGAGAGTATTAAGTCTCTAAATCTAATAACGGAAAGTGTTGACAAATGAAACAAATACCAAGACTTATTACATCATTGATTTTGTTTATGGCATTCTTGATGAATGTCTCAAGGATACAGTGGGGAAATTGGAATTTGGATAAAAATTTTAGTTTCTTATATGTTTTTCTTCCATTATCAATTGTGCTTATCATTGCTATTCCATGGTTGCGTCGTCTATCTCAAGGGATATTAATTATCACAAGTGTATTAGTGTTTTTATTGTGTGATTGGCTAATTTTTACAGGGATACCGAACTATTCTGATCTTTATTCTATTGTAACAATAATAGAAATAATTTTATTGATCCTTGGGATTATCTTAGCGCGAAGTTTGGCGGGTAGGATAGTGGATTTTGAGGAAGTAATTGAAAACATTACTTTGGGGGATTTAAATCATGTCCGTACTCTGGAGGAATCGATTGAGGATATCGAGACAGAGTTCTACCGAAGTCTAAGACATGAACTTCCCATGACGATTATGGTAATTGAACCTGAAACTGGCAAGATGGATGATAAACTTCATGAGGCGGTAAAGGAAGTTCAGAATTCTATGATGAATCGTTACATCGGTGTTAATCTATTACGGAAAATACGCAAACAATTAAGACGTCCTGATCTCCTAGTCGATTTGTTGGATAATAACCGGTTTATGATTGTCTATCCAGATACTAGTCGAGATACGTCTGCTGTAATATTGGGAAAAGTTGAAGAGTCTGCTAAACGAGCCGGGATTTTAGTATCTTGTGGGATTGCTTCTTTTCCTGATGATGCGGTCACATTTGATGAGCTCATGAATGTAGCGGAAAAGGACTTAGAATATTCCAAGCAACAAGGTATCTTTCCTCAGTATCAAGAGAACATCCCAATAACTTTGGATAATAAAAATAGTTGAATCTGCGGAAGATTTCTTGAGCATAATAATTGATTGGAAGGTAGTTAATAGACAAGACAAGTGTATACAGATTGACCAGAAGCGATATCCATCTATGGATTGGATACTATGGGAGAAGAAAGAAAGCCAGTCCCAAAATAAGATAAACTGCTAGGAGTTCAGCGCCTTCCAACCAGTTTGATTCCCCGTCTGCTGAGACAAGTGCTGTAATAACCACCCCTGCAATGAGAGCTAATAATTCGAAAGAACTAAAAATGAGTTGAAGTGGGTGTCCTAAAAACAGAGATAAAAATACCAAAACTGGAGCGACAAAGAGAGCAATTTGCAAAGAGGATGAAATTGAAATTTCAACGCTTAATTCCATTTTGTCTCGGATTGCCGAAGAAACCGCAATCGAATGTTCCGCTACGTTACCAATAATGGGTATTAAAATTATTCCAAGGAAGAATTCTGATATACCCAGTTTTGTAACGACAGGTTCAACTGTACTGACCAGTAATTCGCTTAAAATGACAACACCAATCGTAGCACCTGCAAGAACGGTTATTGATTTATACAATGACCATGATGTTTTTTCTATGCTTTTGGGGTTCTTATCGGGTAATAAGGGAGAATTATCAGGTTTGAAGCTGTAGATTAGTGACAGGATATATAAGATAATCATAATTCCGGCAACACCAATGCTAAGTGATTCAACCCGTGGATCGTTGTCTTGCCCAATATAATGGCTTAGTACGGAAGGAATAAGCAGAGCAAGGACAGCAAGTATCAAAAGAATGGCGTTCCGCGTAGCTTGTTTTTTATGGAAGGATTGCAATCCGTTTTTCAAGCCACCCAGAAGAAAAGATGTACCCATCACTAATAATAAATTTCCTAAGATAGAACCAGTAATTGAGGCTTTGACTAATTCTAAAAGCCCTTCTCGGATAGCCACAATCGTAATTATCAATTCGGCTGCATTTCCGAGTGTGGCGTTAAGCAATCCTCCGAGACGCGGAGATGTATGGGTTACCAAAGCTTCTGTCGCTTCGCCAATATATCCCGCTAAAGGAATAACTCCGATAGCAGATAAAGCGAAAATCCAAATTGGGTTATATGCAATTACTTTTCCGAGAATAGCAAGGGGAAAAAAGAATAGTAATAAATCTAATGGATGTTGTTGCACGCGCCTAATGACCACAGACATCATAAGAATTCAATCCTGTAAATATTAAATTTTGTAATTTAAATAACGATAATAACGGTATAATTCTACTTGAAAATTGTTATTTAGGGGATATGATATAATTTAGATTGGATGTAAAAATACAAAACCATTGAATTGAGGCAACTTATTTTTAGTATGTCATCTGCCAGAATGTTAAATGACCGTTATCGCTTGGATGACCGCCTGGGTACAGGTGGTATGGCGGTTGTCTATAAAGCCTATGATTTAATGCTGGAACGACCGGTTGCAATAAAAATCTTACGTCAGGATTTTTCCAGGAATGCGCGTTTTCGGGAGCGTTTTCGTCAGGAAGCAAAGGCAGCCGCAAATCTCTCCCATCCAAATATTGTAATAGTACATGATTTTGGATTAGCGAATAATTATCCATATATCGTAATGGAATATCTCCCCGGTACGGATCTAAAGAATATCCTTCAAAAAAGAGGGCAATTCTCGGTGAAGGAAACCCTGAGATTGATGATTCAGGCTTGTGCTGGATTAGGCTATGCTCACCGGGCTGGTTTAGTCCATTGTGATATCAAACCCCAAAATATACTTATTAGCCCTGATCAGCGGCTAAAAATCACCGATTTTGGGATTGCTCGTGTTTTAGCATCGATTAAATCTGGCGAACAATCACAATTTGTTTGGGGATCCCCTCAGTATTTTTCCCCTGAACAAGCGGCGGGTGCTCCTCCTTTACCCGCGTCCGATGTTTACTCCCTTGGGATTGTGATGTACGAAATGTTGACTGGTCAACTGCCTTTTCATGGTGATTCGCCGTCCGTGTTGGCTTATTACCATCAGACAATGCAGCCACTTTCTCCGCGCAAACTTAATCCAGATATTCCCTTCGTTTTAGAAAAGATTATTCTTAAACTGCTCTCAAAAGAACCGTCGACTCGATATCGAACTGCAGACCAGTTAGGTCATATTCTGATTCCCCTATTAAGTTTGCATGAAGTACAACCCATATCGGAAGAAGGCGATACAAATTCCCTTATCAAGGAAGTGGATAATCCAGTATTTATTCATGGAGATACATCTGAAGAAACTATAAGATCAGAAAGAGATGATTCTGATTTCAACCATCAAGGAAATATAGATTGGGTTACGATTGGCTTAGGATTGTTAGCGCTACTGGCTACTGGAGGACTGATTCCATTTTGGATATGGATCTATTTTCGTTAGAAAAAGATGAAAAGATGCGCTTATCCAGGTAAATTCTTGCATTATTTGCTCAGTCGGGGTATGATTGGCATACTATGGAAAAACCATTATTGATCTCATCATCGATTTTATCTGCGGATATGACACGATTGGGTGAGCAGATCAGAGAAGCACAAGATGCAGGGGTAGATTGGATTCATATCGACGTAATCGATGGGCATTTTGCTCCAAATATTACAATGGGACCCTTTCTGGTAGAGGCATGCCGAAGCATAACTACTATGCCTTTGGATGTTCATCTAATGATAGAGAGACCTGAACGTTATATTAAGATGTTTTCGCAGGCTGGCGCTAATATCTTAACGGTTCATGTTGAAGCCTGTCCGCATGTGTATCATATTCTGGAAGAGATACGGGCTTTAGGGTGTAAGGTAGGCGTATCTCTTAATCCGGGTACACCCGCTGATATTCTAATGGAAGTTATGCACCTGGTTGATCTGGTGCTAGTTATGACGGTCACCCCGGGTTTTTCAGGACAAAAATACAACAAAAATATGGAGAAGAAAGTTGTTCAAATAAGGCGGATGTTAGATGATATCAATCCGCAAGCATTGATTGAAGTGGATGGCGGTATCACATCAGACACCCTACCCGGTATTATGAACGCGGGTGCTCAGGTGTTTGTTGCGGCTACCGCCATCTTTAAGAATCCTGCGGGAATAAAGGCTGGCGTAAATGCTTTACAAGCCAGTATGCACGCAGGAAAGGAGATTAACCGTTTGTAGACTTGGTTAGAGTACGAATGCAGCGCGTACAGAGAGTCTTGCGCACTTTTTTCCCCTCCACAAATACAGTAACTTTTTGAAGATTGGGACGAAAATCTCTACGGGTTGCCTTTTTTGACCAAGGGCGGTTTTTTCCGAAAGTTGTGTGTTTTCCACAAGAATTACACTTTGCCATGGTTGATGCTATCCTTCCTTAATTATTATATTGATAAGAACTAATCAATTGACTACACAAAAAATAATTTTACCATAGAACGTATCTATTTTCAAGCGGAGTGTTAATATTGTAGAGAGGTTACGAAAATATGACCAACGGAGAAGAGAATCCAATCGGCAGTATCTTAGTTTCGCCGCGTGCTATTGCTACAATAGCCTGGTACGCTGCTTTGCAATCCTATGGTGTTGTGGGATTAGCTCCCAAAAATATCGCAGATGGTATTGCAAAAACCCTCGTTAAAGACCCAACCTTAGGCGTTGATGTAAATTACGATGGTAATAAAATTGATATAGACTTATATATTATTATTGAATATGGTACTAGGATTAAGTCTGTTGCCAATAGTGTCGCCGGTACAGTCCGTTTCCAGGTAGAAAAATGTCTGGGGATACCTGTAAATTCGGTCAATGTCCATGTGCAGGGCTTACGCGTCAGTGACCCTGATTAAATTAGGGGATTTCTGAATTTATTGAGTGTAATTTATGTTTTATTTTAATAATTGATAATTATGGTTTTATATGACAAAAAATGTAATTGATGGACAGGATCTGAAACACTTGACTGAGGCTGGCTTAGTATGGTTACGAACTAACCAACAAGTCGTTAATTCATATAATGTATTCCCTGTACCGGATGGTGATACAGGTACAAATATGGTTTTAACCATGCAGTCGGCTTATGACGAAGTCAGTGACTCGGCTGAAAGAAATGTTGGGAAAATGGCACAAGCAATTGCACATGGTGCCTTAATGGGTGCACGAGGCAATTCTGGTGTAATTTTATCGCAGATTTGGCGTGGATTTGCACGCTCATTAGATAGTTCTGACTTATTAGATGTTCCGATGCTTGTTCATGCGTTAGGTACCGCGCGTGACACAGCCTATAAAGGCGTTGTACGCCCTGTAGAAGGAACGATCTTAACCGTAACGAAAGATATTGCGACTGCTGCGGAAACAGCTTGTCATAAGGATGGAGATAATCAATCGGATCTCATATCTCTTCTTGAGTGTGTTATCGAAGCTGCGGATATATCTGTGCAACATACACCAGAATTATTACCTGTGCTTAAAAGTGCGGGCGTTGTCGATTCGGGTGGGAAAGGTTTATTTTATATTTTAGAAGGAATGCTGCGCCATGTACAAGGATTACCATTGGAGGGTGTCAGTACTGTACAAGCCCTGGGATCAATGAAAATGGATGAGCATATAATGAGTATGGTTGAAGAAGGGCAAGACTATGAAATTGTGCTTGATTTTCGTCCATATGATTCTTTGAATTTGGAGGATTTTTATTCTAGCCTTGAAACAATGGGTACTTCCATCCAGCTTGGTGAAGGAGATGGTATGTATCGGCTTCATATCCATGTTCCCGCTGATAAGCGTTATGAACCGATTGACTATGCTATCTCACTTGGAAGTGTAACGAAAATCGCGATTGAGAATCTATCTGTTCAGGTTGATGATAAACAAAAGACATCCGATTCTGGCAAAATGTCGCTTGCATTTGTTGAACCTGGTCAAATTGCATCGGTTGCGGTTGTGCCTGGTCCAGGAATTGCTCGGGTCTTTGCAAGTCTGGGAGTGGCAGCTCTTGTAGATGGGGGGCAGACCATGAATCCAAGTACTCAAGAAATTCTTCTAGCTTTTGAAAATTTACCGACCGAAAAAATTATGATTTTTCCCAATAACAAGAATATAATTTTGGCAGCTCAAACAGCAGCGAGCCTGACCGTAAAAAAGGTCGCGGTAATTCCAAGCCGAAGCGTCCCCCAAGGATTATCAGCGATGTTGCATTGGCAACCAGATGGAGATTTTGACTCTCTGAAAGACGAGATGACCTCGGCATTAACGGATATTCTCAGTGGAGAGATCACAATTGCAACGCGAAGTATTGATCTAAATGGGGTTCCAATTAAGGAAGGAGAAGTTATTGGTCTCTTAAACGGAGATTTAGTTGTCAGTTCATCTGACCTGCAAGAAACTTGTCTCAACCTATTGGCATATGCGAAAGCAGAGAATTACGAATTGATTACCCTGTTTTACGGATTGGATATTTCCAAACAACAAGCCTATCAAATCGCTGATGCAGTTCGATTTAAATATAATAACCAAGAAGTTGAGGTCCAAGACGGTGGACAACCTCACTACCATTTTATTATTGGAATAGAGTAATTTGGTATGGAAAAGATCGCTATAGTTACTGATAGTACTGCCGATATTCCGGAAGAGATTGCTGAAAGGTATCATGTTTACACAGTACCTATTACCATAAATTTAGATGGAGAGAGTCTGGAAGATGGTAGCGGGGGAGATGGGAACGTGAATCGTCTTTCCCGCGAGAAATTTTATAATCAACAATTGCCACATCTAAAAACGTTTCCAACGACTGCGGCACCTTCGATTGGTACGTTTCAAAAAGTTTATCAGAGAGTATTTGAAAATGGTTATCAACACATAATCTCGATTCACCTTGCTAAAGAATTGAGCGGTACGATCAATTCTGCAATTTTAGCAGCAAGGGAATTTGGGGATCAAGTAAACGTCATTGATGGGCGACAGGTAACACTCGCTCTTGGATATCAAGTTTTGGCTTGCGCGGAAATTCTAAAAAAATATAAAGACCATAATGATGATGTATCCTCTGTGGTCGCAATACAGACGATGATAAAAAAAATGGAGAATATGAGAACTCGTCTACGTGTTGTAGGCATTTTGGATACACTTGAATACCTTAAACGAAGCGGTCGGGTATCTTGGATGCAAGCTGCATTAGGTTCATTGCTCAATTTAAAGTTAATGATTGAAGTTAAAAATGGACATGTGGATAAATTAGGACAAGCCCGTACGAAGCGCGCTGGTTTAGATCGTCTGCTAGAACAAATTAAAGGTATGGGCGAGTTGGAACATCTTGCAGTTATTCATACGGGTGGAGGAGCTGAGTACGAAGCGCCTGAAATACTTGAAACAATCGTTTCATCTTTACAGATTAAACCATTATCTCAAATGTGTATCTGGATGACACCAGTTCTTGGTGCTCATGTGGGACCAAATTTAATTGGACTTACAGCAGTCGCGTGTGATCCAATTGACTAGAAGTGTCTAATTTCAAAATAATTAATGATAGTCATTACCTGATGCGGAAAAAATGCAAAGGTATGAACTGTTTCACATTGATAGAAAACTGGTAAAATTATACTAATGAAATCTTCTCTAGAAAAACTGCTAAGAGTGTTTAAACATGAGTCGGATCTTGGTTATGAGGACCGAGCCGTCATGGGTGGGTTAGAAAAGTTACTTTCCTTTTGGGAAAATGATGCTCGTGCTGATCAATTACCGGATGATCTCATAGAAGCGGTAAGTGGTAGATTGAAGGATTATCGGCGTCTCAGTCCAGCCTCTCGCAAAGATGTTCTTTTGGGTGTTACTCGTCGAATTCAGAGATTTGGAAGTGGAGAAACCAGTGATGAGGAAAAGACAGAACAACCGGAAAAGACATTGTTAAAAACTGAACCAGTTGAAGTTCCAAGATATAGCTCCGGGCAAAAACTCAAGAAAGATATACCTGAGGGAGAACCAGTAGCATTAAATGCTCCTGTCTCAGTGATTAAAGGCATTGGACCAGCGCATGCTAAAATTCTTAACTATTTAGGAATTCATACGCTGAAGGATATGTTGTATTATTTTCCAAGGCGTTATGATGATTATGCAACGTTAAAGCCAATTAATCGTTTGTGCTACGGCGAAGATGTTACGATTATCGGGACTGTCCAAAATATATCAACGCGGGCAGCTAAGACAGGAATGAAAGTCACAGAAGCGCTGGTTGGAGATGGCAGTGGAACGCTCAGAGTTACATGGTTTAACCAACCATGGAAGGCTAATCAAATTCAGGCTGGAATGCAAGTAGTACTTTCAGGGAAAGTAGAACAATATTTGGGTAGATTAGTGATGAATGGACCTGAATGTGAAAGTTTAGATCATAAACAATTACATACGAATCGGATTGTTCCTATATATTCATTAGCGGGCGAAATTAAACAACGTAAGCTGCGTACATTAATGGATCAAGTAGTAAGTTATTGGGCTCCGCGCATACCAGACCCTTTGCCTGAAAAAATATTGCAAGATGCTAATTTGATGAATTTATCGACAGCCCTGTTTCAGTCACATTTCCCGGATTCAAGTGAAGCCTTGAAAGCTGCTCGGCATCGTTTGGGTTTTGATGAAATATTTATGTTGCAATTGGGAGTATTAAACCAGAAGCGTGCTTGGCAGAGTCGTGATGCAGCCATATTCCAGGTTACAGATGAGTGGATCCAGTCCGAATTACAGGAGTTACCTTTTGAATTGACTGGCGCACAACAGCGTTCCCTGGAAGATATTCGCAGTGATTTAGTTTCTGGGAAGCCTATGAATCGTTTACTCCAAGGAGATGTTGGTTCTGGAAAAACGATTTTGGCTGGGCTGGCGATGGGATTGGTTATTCAGCACGGCGCTCAAGCTGCATTGATGGCACCTACCAGTATCCTTGCCGCACAGCATTACCGGACTATGCTGAGATTATTCTCCGATTCAAAAAATCTGAAAGATACTTCTATCCGTTTATTGATTGGCGCTACAACAGAAGCAGAAAAACAGGAAATTCGTTCAGGTTTGCAAGATGGGACAATTAATTTAGTCATTGGAACACATGCATTACTTGAAGACCCTGTCCAATTCGAAAATCTGCAAATTGTGGTCGTGGATGAACAACACCGCTTTGGGGTTGAGCAGCGGGCGAAGTTGCGTAAAAAGGGAAACAATCCACATTTACTCGTTATGACAGCGACACCAATTCCGCGTTCTCTTGCGTTGACAGTCTATGGAGATCTTGATTTGACTGTAATTGATGAACTGCCGCCTGGAAGACAAAAAATAGATACATATGTACTTTACCCAAGTGACCGAGAACGGGCTTATAACCTCATACTCAGTCAAGTAGAGCAAGGTAGGCAGGTATTTATTATTTATCCGCTGGTCGAAGAGAGTGAAAATCTGGATGTTAAGGCATCTGTCGAAGAACATGAGCGATTGCAAAAAGAAATATTTCCAAAGCTTAAAATCGGTTTAGTGCATGGAAGGATGCGTCAAGACGAGAAAGACGAAGCAATGACTCTTTTTATTCATGGAGAATACCAAATCCTTGTCTCTACATCCGTCATTGAAGTGGGTGTTGATATCCCTAATGCGACAGTGATGCTGATTGAAGGTGCAAATCGTTTTGGATTATCCCAATTACACCAGTTTCGCGGGAGAGTAGGACGTGGAAGCGAGAAATCGTATTGCTTGCTTATTCCCCAAAATGCCGATAAGGCAGAAAATGAACGTCTGGCGGCTATGGTCGAAACGAATGATGGCTTTATTCTGGCAGAGCGTGACTTAGAGCAACGCGGTCCAGGTGATTTTCTTGGTACACGACAATCTGGTTTTGTTGATCTTAAAATGGCAAATCTGACTGATGTACGGTTGATTGAAAAAGCGCGTAACCAGGCACAATTTCTCTTTCAAAGAGACCCGGATCTTTCTTTACCAGAGCATCAATTATTGGCTGAAGCCTTCAAGAATTTTTGGGGAGTGTATGGATCAGGAGATGTTAGTTAATGACTGTAAAAGCGATTTTTCCAGGTACTTTTGACCCTATTCATTTAGGGCATATTGATATTGCCACCCGGGCTGCGAGACTGTTTAATGAACTGATCGTAGCAGTTTATGATCGTCCCCTGAAGTCTCTCCTATTCAGCCCAGAAGACCGCTTAAGAATGGTTGAGATAGCTTTTGTAGATGTTCCCAATATTCGGGTTATAGGTTACAATGGATTGACGGTCAATTTTTGTCAAAAAATCGGTGCACAAGTGATCGTGCGCGGATTGAGGGTTTTCTCTGATTTTGAACATGAATTTCGTATGGCATTAACCAACAAGCATTTAACGCCGGATATCGAAGTCATTGCGTTAATAACAAGTGAAGAGCATATGTTTATTTCATCTACTACAGTCCGAGAAGTGGCTTCATTGGACGGGGATGTGAGTAGTATGGTTCCCCCCCATGTAGCTGAATATGTAAATACACGTTTTCAAGGAAAACATAGCGATGCTTTGAAAATGGATTATATGACCTCATTAAGAGAGTAAAAGGGTTAAGAGAATGATAGACTGGCATAATAATTGCAACTTAACTTTAATAGTGTCGCAGAATATAATCGTTTAGAGTAGAGTTGCTTCCACGTGGAGGACATTATGGATATCATGCATCTGATTGATCGCCTAGAAGAGTTGTTTAATGAGAGCCGTCCTATTCCTTTTACCCATAGTGTGGTTGTGGATGAGGATCGGATGCTCGATTTGATCGATCAAATGCGAGTTTCTATTCCTGAGGAAGTAAAGAAGTCCCAGCAAATCCTCAGCCAGCGAGATCGTATTTTGGCACAAGCTCAGGAAGCAGCGAATCGAACCGTTCAATTGGCACGCGAAAAAGGGGAAGAGTTAATTGATAAAGATCCAATTGCACAGGCTGCTCATGGCAAAGCGGATGACATAACCCGTAAAGCAAAAGAAGAAGCAAATGTGATAAAACGTGAGGCAGATGAATATGTGCTGACTTCATTATCACAATTAGAAGGGGAATTAAGTAAGATACTACATCAAGTCCACAATGGAATTCAGGCTTTACAACCTACATACCGTTATTCAGAATCTGAAGATAATCAAGAATAAAATAAATACACCTTGCATTAGACACGTTTCCGTGCTAGAATTAACGCGGGTTAGGGAGGTAACCTGTTTCCTGTTGATTTTGGTTTAATATTAAAATCCGAGATTGGCTCCCTTCATTCTTGTGATAAACCCTATTGTGTTGTTGGTTGGAGATTGCGTTTGTAATGAAAAACGAATTTGTGTTGGCTTTTAACCAAGTATTAGAAGATAAGCAATTACCTAAAGAAGTAATATTAGAGGCGATTGAAGCAGCGATGGCGAATGCCTATCGTAAGGCGGTTGGTGCCTCTGATGCGCAGCATGTTGAATCTAAAGTTAATCCTGAGACTGGAAAAATTGATATCTTTGCAGAAAAAGAGGTCGTTGAACTAGTTCAGGATGAGCGAACTGAAGTTACTCTCGAAGAGGCTTTAAAAGTCGATGCAAATGCTCAATTGGGAAATTTGGTGGTTATCGAATCGACCCCAAAAGATTTTGGGCGCGTGGCTGCTCAGACAGCGCGTCAGGTTATCCAGCAACGTATCCGTGAAGCGGAGCGAAATGTACAGTATCAGCATTTTGCAAAGCAGACTGGAGAGATAATCAGTGGGATTGCCCAAGCGATCAATAATGGAAACGTAACTTTGGGCATGGATTTGTCTGCTGAAGGTATGCTTGGACGCAAAGAACAAATTCCTGGTGAACGTTTTCGTATTCATGATCGAATTCGCGCATTGCTTTTGGATGTAAAAAATTCACCTCGAGGTCCCCAAATAACCCTTTCTCGAGCGCATAGAAATTTCTTGCGGCGATTGTTAGAGAATGAAGTCCCAGAAATTTATCATGGTATTGTGGAAATCCGTTCAATAGCGCGTGAACCTGGGTATCGATCAAAAGTTGCTGTAGCGGCTTTAAAGCCTGGAATTGATCCGGTAGGGGCATGTGTTGGTATCAGGGGAGTCCGGATACAAGCTATTGTGCGTGAATTGCACGACGAAAAAATTGATGTGATTGAGTGGAATCCTGATCCAAAACAATTTATTGCCAAGGCATTGAGCCCGGCAAGAGTAATAGGTGTTTACTTAGATGAATATGCAAAAGGTCCTAAGACAGCGACAGTTTTAGTACCCGAAGATCAGTTGAGCCTTGCAATCGGAAAGGATGGGCAAAACGCCCGTTTATCTGCAAAATTAACAGGGTGGCGGATTGATATTAAGAGTCAGATTGAAGCGATAACGGACGTTCTCTATAAGTTACAAAATAACGCTGAATATGCCGCTATGATGGAATCTGAAGTGGAAGTTATTCCTCAGGTAGAGGTTATTTTGGGAAAGAAAAGTGAGGGCCGCCCAATTACTCCGGAAGAGTATCAGACTATTAATAAATTTATTGATAGGGTTGAGAGTGGTGTTATTGGTAAACGCCAAGAGACGCGGAGGATCAAAGGTGATCGTCTTACCGCAGCACAAGCAAAAATTCCACAAGATGCATTCAATATTCCCCTTGAGGAATTTGATGTTAGCGAACGGATTTATGAGTTACTCTCTGAAAATGGATTCACGACGGTTGGTGAGTTAATGCTTCAGATAGAAATGGATCCCGATGTTATTCTAAAAATTAATGGTATGGGACCAAAAGCGATGGCAGATATTCAAACAGTTTTGGCTAGCCTTCGCTTAGTTCCTCTGGAAATAGAGCCGGAAATTACAATTGATCAAGTACCTGAAACTGAAACTATTTCTGATATTCCCCAACCTGAAACTGAGTCTGTTGAGATTGTTGATATAAGCGTGGCAAGCACTGAGCTGGAAGAACAACCTGTAGTTGATGGTGTTGTTGAAATACCGTCTGAAGAGATGGAAACACCAAGTTTAGAAACTGTAGTTATAGAAAATTTAGACAACCAGTTATCGAATTCAGAGACCGTTAAAATGGACCAAGAAGTTACCGAAGAAGATGTCGATTTGTTTGGAAAGAAAAAGAAGGATAAAAAGAAAAAATTCGTTGAAATGGAATTTGATCCAGATCAGGGTGTCGTTATCGTCAAGCGTAAACGTAAACGCGGTGGTGAGTGGGATAACGAAGAATGGTTGGAGTGAGTGGGAAGAGTAATTGGCTCAAAAAGGGTTAAAGAGACAAATGCCAAAACACATTCCCCAGCGAATGTGTGTAGGCTGCCGTACTAATCAACCAAAACGCGAATTAATTCGCATCGTGCGAAATAGCCAAAATATCATAATTGACCCAAGTGGGAAAATGATAGGGCGTGGCGCGTATTTACATAATCAGAAAAACTGCTGGGATCAGGCTCTTAGAGGCGCTTTAGCCCGTGCATTGAAAATAGAATTAACAGCCGAGGATTATGAGCGATTAAGCGAATATGCGCAAACGTTGCCTGAATAATCGGTAAAAAAACTCTCGGTTGCTCTTTCAACCGATTGGGCAAGTGGAAATTAATAAGGAGATATCCTATGGGCGTGACCGAGACAAAAACAATAGAATTACCTCAGAGTATTACTGTAAGAGAACTTGCGCAACGAATTGAGGCAAGCCCAATTGACGTGATGAAAATCCTCATGGCAAATGGGGTAATGGCGAATATTAATCAATTAGTTGATTTTGACACAGCCGCCATCGTCCTATCTGAGATGGGGGTTGAAGCCATCCAAGAGATTTCGTTGGAAGAACTAGCAAAAGAAGATAAAGGCTCGATACCACTTTGGCGTCGTATGCTTGCTAATGAAGATCCAAAATCTCTGGTACATCGTTCACCAGTTGTTACGATTCTTGGACATGTCGATCATGGTAAAACGACTTTATTAGATGCGATTCGGCATACGAACGTCGCTGAGGGCGAGTCTGGTGGAATTACACAGCATATTGGTGCTTATCAAGTAGAGCATAACGGTAAGAAAATTACGTTCTTGGATACGCCAGGACATGCAGCTTTTACGGCAATGCGTGCTAGAGGTGCACAAGGAGCTGATATTGTGGTTCTTGTGATTGCCGCTGATGATGGCGTCATGCCGCAGACGCGTGAGGCGATTGCTCATGCCAAAGCTGCTCAAGTACCAATTATTGTTGCCCTCAATAAAATGGACCGTCCAGGGGCTGATTCTAACCGAATCAAACAGCAACTTGCTGAGAATGGTCTCATTCCGGATGATTGGGATGGAGACACAATGGTGGTTCCCATTTCGGCGAAAAAATCAACAGGACTTGATGACTTATTGGAGGCAATTTTACTGGTTTCCGATGATCTTAAAATCTTAGCTAATCCCAAAGGGAAAGTATTTGGTACGGTGATCGAGGCGGAAGTAGGTAAGTCTCAAGGGGTAATGGCAACTTTGTTGGTACAAAGCGGTACTTTGCACGATGGTGATGTGGTTGTCATGGGCAATGTCTTTGGCAGAATCCGTGCAATGTTTGATTTTCGCGGCAAAAAAGTGCATAAAGTCGATCCTTCTTCTCCCGTTTCTGTAATGGGATTGCATGGAGTACCTGTCGCAGGTGATTTATTCCAGACGGTTGAAAGTGAACGTGAAGCACGACAGATCGTTGAGGAACGAAAAATTCTGCAAATTAAGGTGACTGAAAAAAATGCATTGACATTAGAACAATTATTTGCTCGTTTTCAAGCTGGTGAGTTACAAGATTTGCGTCTTATCGTAAAAGCAGATGTACAGGGTTCTATAGAGCCGATCGTTTCATCCCTTAAAGACTTAAGTTCAGAAGAAATTAAAGTCAATATTATCCATTCTGAAACCGGTAATATTAGTGAAAATGATGTAATGTTAGCAGTTGCATCGAAAGCGATAATCATTGGTTTTAATGTCAAGGAAGATACGGGTGCACGCCGTTATGCTGATAATGAAGGTGTTTCAATTCGTAACTATGACATCATATACCGGATGATAGAGGATATAGAAAAAGCACTTAAAGGGATGCTTGAGCCAGAATTAAGAGAAAAAGTTATAGGAAGAGCTGAGGTTCGTGCAGTTTACAAGGTATCAAAGTTGGGTAATATTGCGGGTTGTCGTGTTGTTGAAGGTGAATTACGCCGCAATGGACGCATACGAGTAGTCAGGAACGGGAAGACCTTGCATGAAGGCGAAATTGCGTCGCTTAAGCATTTTCAGGAAGATGTTAAGGAAGTTCGACAGGGTTTTGATTGTGGTGTAGGTGTGAAGGGATTCATGGAGTATGCTCCGGGTGATTCCTTGATATGTTTCGTCCTTGAGAAAACATCATTTTGATCGAAATCAAACCAAGAATTAAATGGTCGAATTTATTATATTTAACGTTGTGGTAACATGGTATCAAAGTTAAGACTAGTGCGAATAGAGGAACGGGTTCAACATGAACTTTCTGAAATGATGATTCAGGAGGTAGGGGATCCGCGAATAATCGGTGTTTCAATCACTAGCGTGAAAATAGATCGTGAGTTGGCTTTTGCGGATATCTATGTTTCGGCTCTTGATGGATCGCAGCGCTCCAATGAAATCATAGATGGATTGAATCACGCTCAAGGATATTTTCGAAGCGAGCTTGCAAAGAGAGTTGATTTAAGAATTTTTCCCCGTCTAAGGTTCCATTGGGATACCACTCCGGAAAATGCCGATCGGATGGAGAAAATATTTGAACGAATCCGTCTGGAACGAGGGGGAGGAGAGCATTAACATTACACTTCATAGAATGGGTAAGAAACGCTGTCTTTAGAGGGTAAAATGTTTTGCAAAAGATGGCTCCATTCTGACATCCTTACCTCGTCATATTTGGGAGGAAATTGAATAATGAAGAAAAATGATATGATTGAAAATGTCTCCGGTGTGCTTGTTATTGACAAGCCAATCGGAATGACATCTCATGATGTCGTACAGATCATACGCAGAGGTACAGGATTACGTCGTGCTGGTCATACGGGCACATTAGATCCGCGCGCTTCAGGTGTCTTGGTAGTGTTACTCGGTCCGGCGGTAAGGTTGAGTGAATATGTCTCAGCGTCTGATAAACGTTATCAGGCCACGGTACGTTTAGGCGTCTCGACAGATACCTATGATACAGAAGGTGTTGTTACCCAAAAGACATCCACGCTGGATATTTCTGAGAGTATGTTTTTAGAAGAATTGAATAAATTCGTTGGTGAAATTGAACAGACACCTCCACCGTTTTCTGCTGTAAAGGTACAGGGACGAAAAGCATATGAAATGAGTCGAAATGGTGAACAAGTAGATCTTCAGCCACGTAAGATCAATGTGTATAGCCTTGATCTATTGGAATGGGACCCACCTGAAGCGGTTATCGATGTATTTTGCTCATCCGGCACCTATGTACGATCGTTGGCACATGATCTTGGACAAGCTTTAGGATGTGGAGCTCATTTAATTGGTTTACGACGTACAAAGAGCGGGCGTTTCACTTTACGTGATGCTATATCTCTAAATTATTTGAAAGATTCATTTATTTCTGGAGATTGGTATAAATACTTAATCCCAGCAGCAGAAGCATTGTCTGAATGGCATGCAATTGAGTTGAATGCTGATCAAGTTGAGTTGGTCAGCCATGGACATCGTATTCCAGCAGAGGTAGATTCACCGAATATGGCACGTGCCATTTCTGAGCAGGGTGACCTTGTCGCGGTTCTTGAATTTTTACATGATGAATGTGAATGGCGTCCTCGCAAGGTCTTTTTCCAAGAAGAAGACAAGCGTGAAGAATCTTAAAACACTTGATGAAGTCAGACTCGAAAATGTCTGGCTCACGATCGGTGCATTTGACGGGGTTCATCTTGGGCACCAACAGATAATTCGTAGTTTAGTAACAGAGGCACATCAAACCGGCGCTGTTGCGGTTGTATTAACCTTTTTTCCTCATCCGGCAGTCTATTTACAGAAAATCCGAGGGCCTTTCTATCTAAGCTCACCTGATAAACGGGCAGAGATATTATATGGATTAGGTGTTGATACAGTCATTACGGAACTGTTCAATGAAAATATCGCTAATCTAAGCGCACAACAGTATCTGGATATGCTCCAAAAGTCGCTTCAAATTCGCCAACTTTGGGTAGGATATGATTTTGCAATGGGTAGGGCTAGAGAAACGGATGTAACCAATTTGCGAAAGATGGCTGAAAATATGGGATTTGTTTTTAGATCTTTACCAGCGATTGAAATCGATGGAGAGATTGTTTCGTCAAGCCAGATACGGTCTATGTTGCTTATGGGATTTGTAGAAGATGTCATTCGAAAATTGGGACGTCCATATCAATTAGATGGCGTCATTGTCAGTGGAGACAGGCGCGGAAGACATTTAGGTTTTCCAACGGCGAATTTGCAAGTGATGAGTCAAGCTTTAATTCCAGAGAATGGGGTATATGCTTGTTGGGCGACTGTGAGGAATCAACGATATGCTGCCGCAGTAAATATAGGCGTAAGACCTACTTTTGCGGGGATGGAGACTATTCCAATGATTGAAGTACATCTATTGGATGTGTTCGGAAAACAAGATTTCTATAACGAGCGTTTGTCCATTGATTTTATTACCCGTTTGCGTTCTGAACAATCCTTTCCAAACGCCCAAGCCTTGAGTGACCAAATAGATCAAGATGTTCGAAAAACGCGGGCAGTGTTAATGACACCTGAAAAAGTGTCTATCTAACATTTATAATCTATGAAACAATATCTCGATTTTTTAGATTATGTTCTTCACCATGGTGTAGAAAAAAAAGATCGTACTGGGGTAGGTACACGTTCTGTATTTGGATACCAGATGCGTTTTGATTTGGATGAAGCGATTGGTTTTCCACTTCTAACTTCAAAGAAACTTCACATAAAATCGATTATTTATGAACTCCTTTGGTTCCTTCGCGGAGAAAGCAATATAAGCTATTTGCGAGAACATGGAGTTCATATTTGGGATCCTTGGGCGGATGAAAACGGAAATTTAGGACCGATTTATGGTGTCCAATGGCGTTCATGGCAAACAACAGGCGGGGAATCAGTGGATCAAATCTCGCAGGTTATTAACCAAATTAAAACCAATCCAGATTCAAGGCGTTTAATGGTATCTGCCTGGAATGTTGGTGAACTAGATAAAATGGCTTTGCCACCTTGCCATGTATTGTTCCAATTCTATGTAGCAGATGGAAAACTATCGTGCCAGCTTTACCAACGTTCAGCGGATATTTTTATTGGGGTACCCTTTAATATTGCTTCATACGCTTTATTGACGATGATGATTGCTCAAGTATGTGATCTGATGCCGGGCGTATTTATCCATACGTTTGGGGATGCTCATATCTATTCGAACCATCTTGATCTTGTGCGTTTGCAGTTGAGCCGTCAACCGTATGCATTACCGAAAATGCATATTTCCCCGAAGGTGAAATCCATTTTTGATTTTGACTATGAAGACTTTGTCTTAGAGAATTATCAAGCTCATCCCCATATAAAAGCAGATGTGGCAGTTTGAGTGAAAATATGATGATTTCTTTGATTGTTGCGATGGATGAAAGCAGAGGGATAGGGAAAAATAATCACCTTCCCTGGCACTTACCTGCTGATTATCAACTTTTCAAGTCCCGTACGCTTGGGCATCATATTATTATGGGACGTAAAACTTATGAATCGCTCGGCAAACCTTTAGCAGGACGTCCTCATATCATCCTCACCCGAAATCCATCTTTAACAGTACCAGAAATGTGTTCCAAAGCCTCATCCTTGGAGGAGGCGATAAACATGGCAAGTGAGAGAGGGGAGATTGAAGTGTTTATCATCGGAGGAGAACGGGTTTATATTCAGTCCCTCGCTTTAGTGGAACGTCTCTATATAACCACTGTTCATGGAAAATTTAATGTTGATGCGTATTTTCCACCCATTAACGCAGCAGAATGGGAAACCATTGAGAGTTTTTATCATCCAATAGATGACAAAAATTCTTATCCTTTTACATTTTGTCTGCTGAGACGGCGCCCAATGCATTAACTAATTTTCTTGTTTCATGTGCGTAAGAATCAATGGAAATATTCCCCTGCGTCATTCCGGTTAGGATTTGGGTTAGGATATGATTGACTGGGGTTGGAATACCTAAACGATCACCGAAGCGTGCAACAGCACCATTCAGATAATCTACTTCACTCTGACCGCGTTGGCTGTGTAAGTCAATGTAGAAAGAAGGCATCTTGTTTCCCCGTCCTTTGCCTAAAATGCGCGCTGCCAACGGACGGGAAATAAACGCAGGTAAAGAATGTACCATAAAAGCCAGGGTACGCACCGGCGTTTTGGGTAAATCTATAACATGAATTCCTTGGGATGCCATTACCGCAATTGCCTCGCGTAACTGGTTGACTTCTAAAAGGTAGAGTTGGGGGTTTGAAAAGATTTCGGCTGGGGTCATGCCTAGAATCGCGGAAGTGGCGTTAGCCAGGAGATTTGTGAGCATCTTTGACCATTTCATATCCGCTGCAATGGGATAGAGGCATGCGTTAAGATTAGCAGCATTCATCGCATCGACTAAAAGTTTGGAGAGGTTATGATCATCGGCAACACCGATTCCACGCATCCGTTCAACAACGATTGCTCCACTTTCTTTGCGTCCTATGGCAGTCGTAACACTTCCTGCAATGACATTTCGGATACCAAGCACTGATGCTAATGCCGCTTCATTTTCAACGCCGTTTTGAAGGCATAGGATTGGTGGTAAGATGTTAGCGAATTGTTTGATCGTTTCGAGGGCTGCAAGTGTATCATAGGATTTTAAGGCAAATATGGCGATATCGAATGGTTCTTCTTGTAGAATCTTTTCTAAACTTGTTTCAACACTTACCTTAGGAATGTGGTATTCCATATTCCCAATCTCTAAAGTTATTCCTCGCTGACGTAACAAATGAGCAACGGATTCTCGTTCGAGAAAAACGACTTTATGTCCATGCAGAGACAGGCTGCCTCCGATATAAGAACCAATTGCGCCTGCCCCGAAGACAAGAATATGTAAACCTGATTTTTGAGAAGTTATCATTCAGAATCTGGAGATTGATTTTTATTCCGTTTAGCACGCCAGCCAACTAAACGCTCTGTACCATTGATGAGCCTTTGGATATTAGGACGCAAAGCCCAAATCACGATAATTTCAAGGAAAAGACCATAGATGACATACGCCCATGGTGCATTTTCATAAATTGCCCGATATGTAAAAAGTAACATTGCGATTATTCCAACGCTCAAGGAAGCTACGGAAGCATATCCAACACCGAACCATAATGCAAAACCAACAGGTAGAATATAAATAATGCTTGGCCACCATATACCGATGACACCTCCAAGTCCGGTTGCACCACCTGCCCCACCGCTCAAATGAAGCTTCCCATCTTCATCTTTTTCGAGCATGAATATGCTGTAATTATGTCCGATTACAGCAGCTATTGGCGCTAGCACTTGTACCCATTGATTACTTGGAACCAGTTGACGGGCAAGCCATACAGCGATAATACCTTTAAAAACATCAAGAAATACAGTCAAAATTCCAGCTTTTAAACCTGCAACTCGCATGGTGTTCGTTGTACCGGTACGCCCACTTTCAAACCGGCGTACGTCTTTTCCGGTGGCAAGTTTTACGATTAAATAACCATAGGGTACTGCTCCGAGAATATAGGATACTGCCAGTATAGCCATAATTAAGATGAAATCAATCAAAATAAAAACCTCCGATAAATATTTACGCTTTTGTAAAGTTTACCTATGTAATATAACACAATCGATATCACGTGGTTACTTGGATTATAGAACTGAAGTATAAAGACAAATTATACCCTTAAACTTTAATAGGCGGAATTTTCAAATAAATCCTCATTCGGGTTTTATATCGATAGCTCGCTTCACAGCTTCATATGCGTTGACAATCCCAAAACCAACAACGTTGTTGGGATTTTTGTTATCTCCTGCACAGCTAGAAATTTGATAGTTATAAGGTGTGGCTGTCTCTTCAAGAATTTTCGTCGTTGTTTCGATATCGCCAATGAGATTGGGATTGGCAGACCACATTAAAGCGGCGACACCGGCTACATGGGGTCCTGCCATTGAAGTACCATCGAGCTTGGCATATGAGTTTTTTGGGAACGCCGAGAGGACTGATACTCCGGGAGCAACAATATTTGGCTTAATTCGTGAACTACCATCTACAGTAACGGGTCCTCTACTACTAAAAAATGCTACTTTCCCGGAAGAGTCGACCGCTCCCACAGTAAAAACCTCATCATATATCGCGATTGGATCTTTAATCGTTTCACACCGATCCCCATCATTTCCTGCGGATACGACAACAAAGACACCCGCCGCCCGAAGAGCTTTTGCTCCACTAAGGAGCGTATCTGCCTGGCAGCCCTCAATATCAGGGCATCCCCATGAGTTGTTGCTAATGTGGGCGCCATATTCTGGTTTACCATCTGAAAGTGGATTCCCATTCAGAGGATAAGGAGCTAACATGAATTGCATGCAATCTAGATAACGTGCTGGATTACCAAGGTTTCGAGCAAGATTAACACACCCATACCATTGTGCGCCCGGAGCGACTCCAACATTCTTACCTATAATACTCCCTAAAGTATGCGTTCCATGTCCTTCAGTTTCGGTTGGACGTAGGGTTTTATTCCAGGGATCAAGCCAATTATAATCATTCCCTTTTACTTTAGAGTCTACGCGATTCCCGCGATAATTGTCCCTTAGTTCTGGATGGTCACCTTGAACACCGGAATCCGATTGACCGATAATAATGCCTTCACCGGTGATGCCAAATTCTTGCCAGACCTTCGTCGCGCCAATAGTGGTTAAATTCCAATCTGGTTTCTGCGGTATAGATTCTTGATTCTCTTGAAAGGAGGAAGCAATGGGTGGTATAGGGCGCAAAACAGGTATCTCTAAGATTTTTTCCACTTCAGGTTGGGATGAAAGCCAAAAACGAACGGGAAAATCTGCATCTATTTCGATCGCATTGACCAGATAATAAGGTGTGTAGTGAAGCCCCAATTGATTTAATTGTGTTCGTAACTTTTCCTGACTCCTATTGGCAGTCTCTATAAGAGATTTATAGACAAATTGACGGCGTTGATTAAAATCCTTTATTTGTGACGCTCCAGAAACATCGGATCGATCTCTAAGAATAACAAAGAGGTGTTCACCGTAAAAACCAGGTTTTCCTGCAGAAAAATAGACCCATCCACCAATAAACCAAGTAAGTAAAATCCCACCGAGTAAGACGGAGTTGATGTGTTTAATATTTTGAAATAAACGTGAGATGAAATATAATGCGATCCCGAGAATCACGGTAGTCAGAATAGTTATCTGGGTTGCCTGGTTACTCCAATAAAGGATATCTTTTCCGCCGAGATTTAACATCAAAGTTAATTCGTCAGGATCAATAAACATTAAAGGTGCGGAGATTACTATTCCAACAAACAACCCTATTGTTAACCATCCGATTTGGATCTGAGGTTGGTCGCCATCTCCTTCATGGCTAAATTTCCAAATAATCCAAAGCAACCATCCTAACGGCGGTAAGAGTAGACTTAAGAATAGATGGATACCATTAAAACCAAAAGAAGATCCCATTATCAGAAAACTTATTCCCATAATAAAACCCTGGGAAAGGAAATTCACTATTTGTTCTCTGATTGTTTTTCCATTATCCTGTTGATTTAGCGGGGTAAGTAAATAATTGGTGAAAAGAAGACCGGCACTAATTCCAAAAAGCAAAGCCGCAACTAAATTTAAAATAGAATCAGTAACGGATCCTAATGCTCCGTAAGCGAACCAGGCATAAATTATGATCGGTGCTAAGAACAATGCTGGTAAAATATTCCCTTTCGGTGTAGCGAGTACACTTCGTCTCCGGATTAAAATAGATAGAAAGAAAATATTAGCTGATATACCTATGATTTGTATGAGATTGGCTGTTTGTGCTTCGTTGTTTGGGACAAACCGCATAGGAATTAGAAAAATGACGAATATTGTTGAAAGTGCCCATGTTTTGAAAATTGATCGATAACGGGTTTCACGCCATCTTAATGCTAAGGGAAGTAGTGGAGTCAGGATAAGAAATGCTTGTGTTAAACTGGTCAAAGGGAAAATCCATATTGGTAAGGTTTGCCCTCCCATGATGAGTGCTTGTTGTGTGAACCAAGTAGAAATCTGTGTGAAAACCGTAATAGCGATAATCCAAATTGCTAGAAGAATACTGAGAACAGGGGCGATACAACTTTGGTTCTTTGATATTGACTGCATGGTGAATGCTCCTTATGGTGTTATTTTATCATGGGATATTTCTGTATCACATATTGTCTAATATATTCAATCGTTTTGTCACCGGCTGGAATGATTATTCCTCTTTGGGGGTTGATCTCATAGGGAATCCACCGATAAGAAATCTCGTGATATGCATCGATGGTAACCAACATAAGCATTGATAAACGCGTTTCTCTAAATACGTGCTGATCAAAAATTGAATTTCCGAGACTGTATATGACTAATGTGGAGAATGGTTGATTTTTCCCATCCACCCATTCGATAGGTTGTAAAATGTGTGGATGATGTCCCCAAATGATAGCTGCTCCACAGTCAGCCAGAGATTGGGCAAGAGATTTCTGTGATGAATTCGGATATCGATGATATTCTTCTCCCCAATGTGCAGAGACGATAACAGTTGCACCACTTGAGCTTTCACGCTGAATGATAGGGCAGATAGTATCTTTATTCAAGGGTTGGCTCACATCATCAAATGCAAGGAAAGAAAGGGTGATTCCATTTATTATCATTCGTAAGGGCGGTGAATCACTTGAAATATACTGGATATCCGCTATAGATAAAATTTCTTCTGTCTCCTTAAGCCCTGACAGTCCGCTATCCAAATTGTGGTTGTTTACCAATGAAAGGAC
>JBAXBF010000007.1:0-27499 GCA_037142095.1 Chloroflexota bacterium | reverse complement strand
CTCAACAAAAGCATTCACCACTTGCGGGTCAAAGTGCTTGCCTGATTCGGAACGAATATATTCAACGGTCCTGCGTTTCGACCAGGCCGGGCGGTAGGGACGGTCGGAGGTGAGCGCATCCCAGACATCTACCACGGCGAAGATGCGGGCTGCCAGAGGAATTTCCACGCCCTTTATGCCGCGTGGATAACCGCTCCCATCCCATTTTTCATGATGGCAGTAAGGAATAGCCAACGCCGGGCGTAAATAGGCAATCGTAGACAGAAAATCATACGCATAGACGGGATGTTCGCGCATAACAATCGATTCTTCCGCCGTCAGTTGATCGGGTTTGAGCAGAATTCTATCGGGAATAACCATCTTGCCAATATCATGCAAGAGGGCACCCCGGCGCATATTCTCCATCTGATCTTCAGGATAGCCCAATTTGCGCGCCAATGCCAGGGTTAATTCTGTAACGCGCTTACTGTGTCCCTCGGTTTCCTGATCGCGCATATCCAGGGCGTTCGACCAACCTTCGATGGTCGCGGCATACGCCGTTATCAATTCCTGGTTGGAACGCTGTAAATCTTGAAACAAACGGGCATTATCGATCGCTACCGCAGCGGTATTACCCACCAGCGTCAGCACTTCCACATCGGATTGAGTGAAGCGGTTCGGTATGTAACTCTGCACCTGGACAACCCCAACCACCTGACCCCGCGACAACATCGGTACGAATAAACCAGATTGCGTGATGGGTCCCTCCATGCCAACGTGGATGAAAACTTTGGGAAGCCTTGAGCGTAAATTGTTGAGGATTACTGGTCGGTGGGTATGGACAACTTCACTCTGCGTGCCATGCCCGGGTGGTTCAAGCGGAACATGGGGAAGATCGGCGGGATTGATGATTTCAGTATCAGCCAGGGCATAGATGCAAGAGAATGTCTTTTCCTGAGGATTGTATCGTGAAATAAATAAGTGGCTTACATCGGGTAACAATTCCTCCACAGATTTCCCCAATCGTTCGTAGATGGTCGGCAAGTCAAGGGTCTCTGCCAAAACCCGTCCTATTTCGCCTGCCATTGCCATCTGGTGGGCATAGCGCTCCGTCTGCTCAAACAGGGTGATGCGGTTGATGGCGCTGGCAGCCATATCCGCCAGGGCGGTCAGCAGCCGCACATCCTCGGATGAGAATTTATCTTTTCGTTCTACCAATAAGGAGCCGATTATTGTTTTTTGCGTGATTAATGGGACACATGCCAGGTTATGAAGTTCCTTGGCTTCTACGGGATATTCAAAAAGCGGATCCATCTCCTCGGCATTGCGCACATAAGGCTGCCCGCTTGCGATGACTTGCCCGCTGATTCCCTTCCCCTCTGCTAAACGATGCTTGACTTCTGTGGCTAATACCCCGCTTGTGTATTCATAGACGCTGTCACCGCTGGCTTGATCGCGCATGGCGATGGCTGCCCCCTGGACATTGATCAACCTCATCACCTGCTCCAAGAGAAGCGGCAGCATTTCGGCGCGGGTCTGGGCTGTCCGCAGGGCGCTGCTCAGCAAGGCGAGAGATTCCAATTCGTGTTCGAACCTCTTTTGTTTAAGTTCCTGCTCTTGAAGGATTGTTTGCAGGACTTTGATTTGTTGGCGCAGGTTGCGATTCTCATGCCGGAGTTGTGGAACGGCTTGCTGGTGATCAAAATCTGAAGCATCGGGAGGTATCATAGCGTTACAATTATTATAACAGCAAATGGGAGAACTATTTTGGCGTTGCTTCTTAAAATGTGCCGAGGTATGATCTTATGGAAGCATTTCTTCCCAGTGACTGAGAACATGCGTATTTGCCGAGAGCAACCTGGTATGATAGGAATCCAGGCGAGAACGGGGTAGATGTCGAAAAATCTCTTCATCCATCCGTTCTTCTGACTCTAATAAACGATAAAATTCCAATGGCGATGTTCCGAGTCGTTGGGCAAAAACCTCCACCGTCCTTGAAGGAGAACCAGGCTGGAATTGATCCACCAGGATAGTGCGCCAGGCGAGCAGGTGTTCAGCTTTGAGAAAGGGCAGCCAATCACCCGGTTCGACCTGAGCAAGACACATGCCGACATCTGGTTGTAGTTTTGGGCAAATCGTGGCATCGAGATAAGCACGCAGGACATTATGCAGGTGCATGCGTTGTAAAAACGGTGCCCATCGTGCCGCTCCATCAAAGGTGGGGAGGAAGATATCCATTGCCCAGAGCCAGTCTGCTTGAAGATGGCATACATAACCAGCCAGGAAAGCGGCTTGCTCTGGCTCTAATTTTCCGATGTATGCCAATGGTGGGTATTGTCTGTACAGCTCATCCCAGGGAAGCGCTGCGAATCCTCGATAAGGGAAGCCGAAGAAATGCGTTTCCAGGCGTGACTGTCCTGAAACGGTTTGCGTATCCGCAGCCGTGCAGCCAAAAAGGAAGTTCTTGCGCTGAGATACTAATAATTGCTGGATTTTTGGGGGAAGATATTGCCGGGAGAGGAGTTCATCTGCGGCGTAGATATGATAAAAAGGCGTAGGCACAGGTATTCTTTACATCCAAAGTCGGGGTGAGCGGATTCGAACCGCTGACCTCCGCGTCCCAAACGCGGCGCGCTATCCAACTGTGCCACACCCCGTACTCTCCAGTATAACGCTAATAGGGATTAATCGTCAAGTCTTTAAACACATTTGATTATTTTGGATGGAGTGCCAGCACAGAAAGCGTATCCTTTCCATAGGGTATTTCTTGGATTATTTTGGCGTCAGGATAAAGCCGCATAACAGCCTGCACCTGATCGGTTACCAATACCTGCCCGGGGGCATCCTTCCATTTTCCTTCGCCTGGAATATATAGGATCGATTGGTCCATGTGTTGGTTAAAGCGGTAAAGGGCATCGTACCCATTTTCCTTAGGATATTTTGTATCGACAAAATATTTGTAAACCCACAGGATGCGCTCTGGATATTCGATTTCCTTGAAGGAATTTACGTAGACTCCGAATTGATCCGCCTGAACCTGTTCCAATGCCGAAGCAGCCCGGAACATGGATTGGCAGTAAGATACCAATTGAAGCTCATAGTCATAAGCCCAGCCGCCGTTGTATGCCGGATTCCATAAGGCAATCACAAACAGAAAGAGAAGAATCAGTTTCTTTGAGTGTAAGAGCTCGTTTAAAACCAGCAGGCTGACCAACAGGAATGGACCCAGTACATATAACCATTTTACATAGGTGGGGAATTTGGTCGGTGTGTAGAGGGCAGGATTGTAAGTGAACCCCATGTTGAGACTGATGAAGATGATCACCATCACCGCGATTCCGAGAACGACACTTACCGTTATTTTCCAGAGCTTATTTTCCTGAGGCTGTTTCGCATAATAAATCTCGGCGAAATAGATGGATAAACCGATGATGGTGAATAGAAAGGAAGTGTAGATATAGCGCGCATGGGGTCCGTTGCCTGCCCCTGCAAAGGCAGCAAACAGATACATGAACAAGATATTTGCCCAGGCAATAAAGAATAGATGGCGGATGATGGGCTTACGATAAGCCCCGATTGCGATCAGCAGAGCCAGGAAGGGGAAATAGAGCATATCCAGGACGATGTTGAGGTAGGAGATATAGTATTTGTTCAACACTTCCAGGTTGACAGCTAAATTTGAAACGAAGAATTGCTTAATGGTGTAGATCATGGATTGCGGGTTATAGAGGATGGCGTATAGACCGAGCAGCAACCCGCCCCCGATAACGATACCCAATGAAAATTCCAAGATGGCGCGCCAGCGGCGGTAGTAAAGGAGATAGCCTGCATAATACAAAAGGATAAATACCCCGATTGCCTTGCTGAAGATTACCCCCGCCGTTAAGATCCCGGCAAACAACATCGGGCGGTAGAAACGTTTTGTTTCGTTATTTCCAAAAAACACGATGAAAGAGAGCAGGGCGAAGAGCGAGACCAGTTGGTCAGGATAGACAATCGAGCCGTATAGGAGCATGAGATAGGAAACATTGAAAAATACGCCAATGAATAACCCGGCGATGAAACCATATTTCCGGTATAGCCAGATGAGCGCGCTCAAAAAGATGGCTGTATTGATGAAAAGCATGAAGGCTTGCCCGACGGATGCCGTGTTTTGCGGCATCAGCAGAACAAAGATTCTCAATCCAATCGCCAGCGTCAAGCGGTCAAGCCAGGGCCAGTAGCCGCCCCATGAAGTTCCAAAGATCGCCGGCACCAGATATTCTACGGTGTCGCGGTGGCAGGGAAGCAGCCAGAAATGCGAGAAGATATTCCAAATGTAAAAAGCAAGCGGTAGAAGTAAAACCAAAACCTCGACGATTTTAAGGGCTTTGGCGTGTGTATCTGTTTTAGTTATGTCATCCGAGATCATATCTGCCATGTTCCATTGTCTATAGCTTGGTATTTATCCAATCAGCGTTTATAATACCACGTTTTTTCGGAAGGTGAGGTAAGATTGGATTCGTTTGAGGGGATGTATTTTTCCTCTATGATATAATCCCAAAGGCAAATCTTACGATGGAGATATTTGAACACTTAAATTATGAATGAAGAAACCGTTTTATTATTCACCCGCAATGGTATGGGAGATGCACCTGAAGAATTACAGCAGATGCTGACAGGTAAGTTTTTATCTTTACTTCTGGAAAGCGGGCATATGCCAGCCAAAATCCTGTTTTATACCGAGGGCGTCAAGCTGGCATGTAAGGGATCACCCGTCATTGAATCCCTGAAAAATTTAGAGATGAACGGCGTCGAACTGATTCTATGCAAGACGTGTCTGGATTTCTTTAAACTCGGAGACCAGGTGGAAGTAGGAATCGTGGGAAGCATGGCAGACATGATTGAAGCCATGCAACATGCCCAAAAGGTGATTTCTCTTTAGTTTTATCCGAAAATTTTAGCGATTTAGATGGTATGGGACATCAATAATCACGCGTTGGTAGCCATATCTGCGGCGGCGGTACAAGAGCGCGTTTTTAATCAAGCCGGCTGATTGGTTATGCAGTAAGTGATGCCACCATTTGGAGGGCACGATCTCCGGCAATACGACCGCAGCCAATTGACCGTCCTGATGGCTGCGATCATCTTCATCCAGATAGTCTAACAACGGACCAACGACAGAGCGGTACATCGAGGGGCGGACGATGAATTCCACATCGGGCCACCATTTATCCCATTGTTGGCGCATCCTTTCGCCGCTGCCAGGCTCAACCTCGATATACAGTGCCGTGACATGATCGAAACTGGCGCGTGCAAAGTTGACTGCGTCGATCATCCCGCGGTGGATTCCGCTAATGGGAATGACTGCCCGCGTGGCTTCATCTGAATTGGTGTACGGTAAGATACCTCCGATAGACAGTTGCCCTCTTACTTCGCGGTAATGTTTTCTAATTTGATAGAAGAAATGAACCATCAACGGAATAAGTAGAATCGTAAGCCATGCGCCTTCCCGAAATTTACTAACCCCAACGACAAGTAATGTAATCATCGTCGCTAATGCCCCTAATCCATTCGCAAATATTTTCCAATGCCAGGCTTTCCCCCGCTCGCGGTACCAATGAACAACCATACCCGTTTGAGAAAGCGTAAATGCCAGGAACACCCCTACTGCAAAAAGAGGAATGAGGGCATGTGTATCCCCGTTGAAGAGGACAATCAATATCCCGGTAATGGTTGACAGAAGCAAAATCCCATTATTGTATACGAGACGATCGCCTAAATTGGATAATTGGCGTGGGAGAAAACTGTCATCGGCAAGGATTGCAACGACACGCGGGAAACCACTGAAACTGGTATTGGCAGCTACCGCCAGGATTAACATCGTGCTTGCTTGGATGAGGAGATAAAAAAAGCCAAAACCAAATAGCTTGCGTGCTAAAGCGGACAGAATGGTTTCATCAGCGCTGGCAATGATCGCCAATCCCTGCGTGAGTCCAATACTGCCCAAGAATAAAATTGCCATCAAGAAAGCCATGATCACCATTGTATAGCGGGCATTCTTTGCTTCTGGTGGTTGAAAAAGCTGAACGCCGTTGCTGATCGCCTCGATCCCGGTCATTGCCGTGCACCCGGCAGAAAAAGCATGGACTATGAGGAACAATGTCAGGGGTTGCATTGGAACGGGTGCTGAAGGCGGAAGATGCACAATCCCCTTGGTGATTATCTGAAACATGCCATAAAAAAGCATCGGTAAATAGGTGAATAAAAATAAATAAACGGGGATAGACATTGCCCAACCTGTCTCACGCGTACCGCGCAGATTGATGAGGGTGATCACGATTAAAATCCCAAGAGACAGTTCAACGCGGTGTTGCCAAAGCACCGGAAAAGCAGAAGCCATTGCTGCCACAGAAGCGGTGATACTCACGGCTGCCGTCAAAATATAATCAATCATGAGGGCTGCACCCGCGATCAGACCAGGCAAAACACCCAGGTTTTCGCTGGCAACCACATAGGATCCGCCCCCGGATGGGTAAGCCTGGATCGTTTGAAAATAGGATATGGCAACAATCACCAGCAAAGCAGAGATTGCGGCTGAAATCGGAAATGCCAGCGACAATCCCGCACTGCCCGCGATCACCAATCCCAGATAAATTTCTTGATTGGCATACGCGATCGATGAGAGTGCATCGGGGGAAAGCGCACCCAAAGCATGAAATTTATTTAATCGCCGGCTTTCTGTTTCATACGTCGGTAATGGAGAACCGATTATAAAAGATTTTACCTTATCAAACATAGCCTTCTTCCTTAATTGTAAAGGACAAGCTAGCGTGGATAAAAGAGAGCGCATCTTAAGATGCGCTCTCCAAATTCTTACTACTTAATTCGCAAGCCCTACCCGGTTATTGAAATCTTCGATTAAGGCATCGATTTCAGGTACCTGGCTCTGGTAATTCGTCCAGTAGTCCTGATCGTACCATTGAGCGACGATTTCTTCATAGGTCTTCCCTTGTTGCTCAATCCAGGTGAAATATTTGAGATTATGCACCCGGCGGCGATCGGCGTAGCTCAGTTCTTGCAAGTAGTCTGTTGAGAGACCTTGCAGATAACGGGCATAATCAGCCGCCGCATTGACTTCGGTATATTCGCCGAACTCTTCGCTCATTTCCGCCAGACGACTCTGGTAGAGATCCATCGAGTCGGTTAACACCGTAACCACGATATCTTCCTCGCCCATCTCGTAATATTTGGCGGTCTTGATGCACATGCCTACATTGGCAATCCCAGAGAAGCCTAATTGATCCAGCATGCCTACCAACCCCTCGGGGACGCCTTGCTTGACCAAATATGCCTTGCCAGCTTTTTCGTTGAAAAGACGGGCAACATTGACGACCACGTTATCATCAACCGCGATCACTAAGTCAGTGTTTTTAACGTTGTGAATCCAGGGCACGTGTTTATCACCGATCCCTTCGATGCGGTGAGCGCCGAAGCCATTCTCGTAGAGGGTTGGGCACTGAACGGCTTCACCGGCTGCGATCTTGCTGGTTGGGAATACCTGCTTAAGATAATCGCCGCAAGCAATCGTTCCCGCTGAACCCGTTGTGAAACAGGCTGCTCGGAAGTTACCCCGCGGGCGCAATTCTTTATTGATCACTTCTTCTAACGCATGTCCGGTCACTTCATAGTGCCAGAGATAATTGCCGAATTCTTCGAATTGGTTGAAGACGGAGATGTTATCGCGTGTTTTGCGCAATTCCCAGACTTTATCATAGATTTCTTTGACATTGCTTTCTGTTCCAGGGGTCGCAATGACTTCTCCGGCAACTTTGGAAAGCCATTCAAACCGTTCGCGGCTCATCCCTTCTGGTAGAATTGCGATGGATTCGCAGCCGAGCAAAGTGGCATCATAAGCGCCGCCACGGCAGAAGTTACCGGTAGAGGGCCAGACTGCTTTATGATTTACTGGATCAAATTGACCTGTGATCAGACGCGGCACCAGACATCCAAAGCTTGCCCCCACTTTATGCGCACCGGTCGGGAACCACTTACCCACCAAACCGATAATGCGTGCGTTTACACCGGTGATACTCTTGGGAAACTCGATGTAGTTGACACCACCGAAACCGCCGCCCTGCGATGTAGGCTCATTCTTCCAGGTGATGCGGAATAGATTGCGCGGGTTGATATCCCATAAACCAATCTTTTTCAAATCTGCTTTTACATTGGCTGGGGCAAGATTGGGGTTTTTCATCTGGGCGAAGGTGGGGATGACAATGTTGCGTTCGCGCACCCGCTTTACCGCGCTCTCTAATTGTTTTCCATTAACTGACAAATCAATCATTTTTTCTCCTTGGTTAAATTCTGTTATTTTTATCTGTTTTCTTCGTTTCTCGAATGATTACCGAAGATCTTATGTCTATTCTTTCTCTTTGGCTGGTGCATCGCGCACGATATACAAAGGTCTTCCTTTGGCTTCATCGTACAATCTGCCGATGTACTCGCCTAAAATACCAACACATATCAGTTGAACTCCGCCCAGGAATAAGACGGCAATCAAGGTTGTCGCCTGACCAAAAAAGGCTCCTTTTTCGATTAACCGCTCCACGATGACAATTGGAATGGCGATGATGCTGATCCCTGCCGCAACAAATCCCAGGTACATAGCTAATTGTAAAGGAAAATAAGAAAAACCGGTGATAGCATCGGTCGCAAATTTAATCATCTTTTTCAATGGATACTTGGTTACCCCGGCATAGCGGGCGGCGCGGCGGTATGATACGCCTATCTGGCGGAAACCAATCCAGGCAGCCATCCCGCGGATAAAGCGGTGACGTTCACGCATTTGGTTGAGTTGGTCTACGACCTTGCGATCCATCAAGCGAAAATCACCCGTATCGACAGGAATATCCACATTCGTGATGCGGTTGATAAGACGATAAAAAGCTTTAGCCGTGAACTCCTTAAACCAGGTTTCCCCTTCGCGTTCGGATCGCACGGCATAAACCACTTCGTAACCCTCACGCCACTTAGAGATCAAATCTGGGATTACTTCGGGAGGGTCCTGCAAATCTGCATCGATGATCACCATCGCCTCGCCGCGGCTGTAATCCAGACCTGCCGTAACGGCAAGTTGGTGTCCAAAATTGCGGGCAAAGATCACCGGGCGGACGCGTCCATCCTTTTGAGCCAGTTGGCGGATAACCTCAGTAGAACCGTCTCTACTGCCGTCATCCACCAATACTAATTCCCAGGATGTACCTTCTGGCGCAGTTACTTGATCCATAACGGTGCGGATGCGTTCGTAGAGCAGCGGGACGGACTCTACTTCGTTATATATGGGAGCAATAATTGAATACATTCCAGCAGTTTACAATCCCAACGTTTTCTTAACAGCATCCAAAGACGGTTCAATCACCGGTGCTTCCTCAACGGCTTGCATGGCTGCTCGGACGTCTTTCAATCCACTACCGGTATTGAGAACGAGCACTGGTTCTTCAGGATGGATTTTTCCACTATGTAAAGCCTTAACAAAACCGGCATAAGCTGTCGCCCCGGCTGGTTCTGCAAAAATGCCTGTAGGTCCCAAATCTGCAATCGCTGAAATAATCTCATGATCACTTACCAGGAAATATTCTCCGCCTGTCTGAGTTACAGCCCGTACAGCACGCACACCGTCGCGCGGCAAATCAACAGATATGCTGTCGGCGATCGTTTTAGCAGAAACGGGGATGATCGTCTCCGTCTTGGCAAAAAAGGCATTTGCCACTGCCGCTGAACCTTCGGCTTGAACACCAAAAATCCGGAAACTATTTTCTGGCGTGAGACCTACTGCAATTAAATCTTTTATACCTTTATGGATGCCGGAAATGATATTTCCATCACCAACAGAAACGAAGATGTTGAGTGTTTTGTGGGGGTGATTGGCGTCATTAGATTTGTTCTTTCCAATATCTTGCATCCACCACTCCCAAATTTCCAGGGCGGCGGTCTTTTTCCCTTCAGCCGTAAAGGGGTTATAGCCTGTGTTACGGCAGTACCAGCCAAATTCGTTCGATGCCTGAATGGAGAGATCAAATGCCTGATCATAAGTACCATCGACCAGCAACACCCGCGCCCCAAAGATCAAAAGCTGGGCAATTTTTGCAGGGGGTGCGGTTCGTGGGGCAAAGATGACCGCTTTTTGTCCGACGGCGGCTGCCATACATGCCAGGGCAGCCCCGGCATTCCCAGTGGAAGCTGTTACCACTACCTCAGCCCCGATCTCACGCGCGCGTGCTACCACAACTGCGCTGGCTCGATCTTTGAATGAAGCGGATGGATTACGACTTTCGTCCTTGATCCACAAATGACTGACACCAAGCTTCTTTGCCAATTGTTTCGGCTGGAATACAGGCGTCCATCCCGCGGCATGGAATGGGGTGCCTTCTCCGCCTGGATCATTAACTGGCAGCAAAGGCAAGTAACGCCACAAGGAAGGCTCATTACTCTGTACCAATTTATCCATCTGCTGTTGTTTCAGATAGTTATAATCCAACACTACATCTAAATTGCCGTTATCCTTGGGACAGGTATAGGTAACCTGTTCTTGCGTATATTCGGCACCACATAATGAACACTTGTATCCAAAATTCTTAACCATATTTTATCTATAATCCTCGTTCACCTCGAATATAAGGATTGCCCAACGCAGCCGGGGCACCCAGTCGTTTCCGCATCGCCTCGCGTGAACCGATCACCAAGACGATGATGGTAAATGCATAAGGCAGCATCTCCAGGAAAAAGCCCCAATAGGGCATATAGTAGAAAGGATTCCGCATCGCAAATAGCAGTTTAGGACCCTGGATGTCCAGGATTAAACGGCGAAGCGCTCCAAAGGCATAGGAACCAAACGCCGCTCGCAAGGGATCCCATTGAGCGAAAATGACCAAACCTACCGCAATCCAACCTTGTCCAGCCGTGGTCAATTCGCTAAACCAACCGGGTGAAATTGCCAGACTGATGGTTGCGCCAGCCAAACCGACAAGTAAGCCGCCTACAAATACGTAGATATAACGCAGGCGATAGACATTTATCCCCAATGTATCGGCAGCAGCCGGATGTTCACCGACAGCACGCAGATGCAATCCAGCGCGTGTGTGGTAAATATAATACCAGGTTAAAGGGACGAGCATATACCCCACATAAACCATTATACTCTGGTTGGTGAAAAAAATCTGTCCTAAGATGGGAATTCGCGTAAGAAGCGGTATAGATATGACCGGTATAAGGGAAATTGTTCCGGCTTTATTCAGATTTTCGCCCAAAACCAGGCTGATTCCTGTGCAGAGGAAGGTTAATGATAGACCGCTGACAACTTGATCCGCTTGAAGCTGGATGCAAATGAATGCATGGATCTGGCTGACCAATCCAGCCGCAATCATGCCAACAATGATTCCTAACCAGGGATTTCCAGTTGCCACAGCCGTGCCAAAAGCGCTCATTGCACCGATTAACATCATACCTTCGACGCCTAAATTAAGAATGCCTGCCCGTTCAGTGAGAATCTCACCAATCGTGGCAAATAACAAAACAGTACCGGTTGCGACTCCTGATTGTAAAATGATGATCCAGTCCATGAATTACGCCTCCTCTTCCTTACGAATATCGACAATGTGGACACGGTAACGCAGCAAGAAGTCGCTCGCGATCAAACACACCAGAATAATACCCTGGATAAGTTTGGGGATACCAGAAGGCTGAATTTCACGTCCTGCCAGGATCAGCGCCCCGAATAAAATAGACACGATGATGATTGCAAAGGGATTGAGCTTTGCCAGCCAGGCTACGATGATTCCTGTGAATCCATAACCTGGGGAAATACTCATCTGTAAGCGGTGAACCACGCCGGTGATTTCCGCCATACCTGCCAGACCAGCGATTGCCCCAGATAAAGCCATAACTAAAACTGTATTTCTGGCTATGTTAATCCCGGCGTAGCGGGCTGCATTGGGATTATCTCCAATGAGGCGAATTTCATAACCCCAGCGGCTGCGGTAAAGGATAAACCATACGACCACCGCCATTATCAAGCCGAATGCGAGACCTAAATGGGTGGTCAAACCGGAAAAGTCCGGAATCAGATCGGCAAAGTTTGTCAGGCGTGGCAGCCAGGCAGTCTTGGGGAACATCCGGCTCATCTGAAAACCGCCTTCCGTCCAGACTGCATAAATAAAGAAATTGTTCCAGGCAACGGCTATGTAGTTCATCATCAGGGTGGATATAATTTCATTGACGTTAAATTTAGCCTTGAGAATGCCTGGGATCACTCCCCACAATCCGCCAAAAAGCATTCCAGAAATTATCATCACCGGGATAAAAATCCAGGGAGATGTTTGGGGGGGTAAGATAGGTGCTAAGACGATCAAGCTTGCTCCAAACGCTCCCAGATAGAATTGTCCTTCTGCTCCAATATTCCACAATCGTGCTCGAAAAGCAAGCGCACAAGCCAGACTAACCAGAATAAGAGGAGTTGCTTTGACAATCGTATCGGAAAAGACGCCTAAACTGCCGAAGGAGGCTTCTCCAATATGGAGATAGGAAGCGATGGGATCTCCGCCCGCCAAGGCGATTACGATCCCGCCTAAAAACAAGGCAACCGCGAGGGCGCCCAAGGATAGTGTTAACGGATACCAACGCGGCGGTTCTGCCAGGCGCTGTTCGAAATGTAATCGATAAGGGAAAAACGAATGTTCTCCAGGTTTTTCGGATAAAGAGGATGTGTCAGACATGCTGCCTACTCCTGCTCCTTGATCTGTGATAACGGCGTTCCCGTCATCATCATACCGATAGTTTGAATATCCATATCATCTCCTTGCACTTCCCCCATAATTTTACCCTCATAAATGACATAAATACGATCGCTAAGTGCAAGTAACTCCTCTAGCTCTTCGGATATGAGGAGAATTGCTGCTCCGGCTTCGCGTTGTGCCAGAAGAAGACGCTGAACACCTTCAATTGCACCCACATCCAAGCCGCGTGTTGGCTGGACAGCCAGCAATAATGCCGGTTTGCCTGAAATTTCGCGTGCTAGAATAACACGTTGTAAATTTCCTCCGGAAAGCAACCGCGCTGGAATGTCCACTGATGGGGCGACGATATCATACGCCGTTTTTAATTCGTTGGCAAAGTGCTTTGCCTGTACCATATCCAAAGCCCAGCCATTTGCAAATGGCGCTTTTTGGTATTGTTTCATGATAATATTATCTGTGATGCTCAGGTTGGGAGCAGTGCCCACATGGGTACGATCAGCGGGAATATACGCCAGCCCCTTTTTGATCCCCGAATGAACGGAACAGTTTGTGATGTCAATTCCGTTCAAGGTCACTTTACCCTGTACACAGTGCCGTAGGCCGGCAATCACATCTGATAGTTCAATTTGTCCATTACCAGCAACCCCTGCTAAACCGACTATTTCCCCTGATCGTACAGAAAGCGATAGTCCTTGTAGCGCAGGTAAGCCTTTATCATTTGGTGCTTGAATATTACTGACATCCAGGACGACATTTCCGGCTGAGACTTCTTTCTTTTCTATTCGGAAGATTACCTCGCGTCCGACCATTAAATGTGCCAGTTCTTGGCGGGTGATCTGCTTGGTATCGATTCCAGATGCAGTTACCTTACCTTTGCTCATGACCGTGACACGATCTGATATTTCCATTACTTCGTGTAGCTTATGGCTGATGAAGATAATCGATTTTCCATCAGAAACCATGGTACGCAGGGTGTTAAATAAAGCATCAATTTCTTGGGGTGCCAATACAGCAGTCGGCTCGTCCATGATAAGAACTTCAGCACCGCGATAAAGCATCTTAAGGATTTCCACACGTTGCTGTTCGCCGACGGAGAGTTGCCAAACCTTAACCTGTGTATCAACCTTCAAGCCAAAGCGGTCACCCAAATCACCTATCAATTTATCATATTTGGGTAAACGCAGAAAGAAACGAGGTTCATCCAGTCCTAATAGAATGTTTTCAGTTACAGTTTGAGAAGGGACAAGCATAAAGTGTTGGTGGATCATGCCGATCCCGGCTTTGATTGCGTCATTCGGTGAGTTAAATGTGACTGCTTTGCCTTTAACAAATATATTGCCATGGTCAGCGCGATAAAGACCTGCCAGGACATTCATCAATGTGCTTTTACCAGCCCCATTTTCTCCCAAGAGGGTATGAATCTCACCCTTTTGGAGAGTAAAATCAACGTGATCATTTGCCAGAACGCCTGGGAAGCGTTTGACAATGTTATGCATTTCGATTGCAACTTCTGGTTGTGCCATGTATCCTCTTATTTCTAAAATTCCCTCACCCCTGTTCCCTCAAAAAGAGAGGGGTGAGAGGTGAGGGATAAGAGTAAAATCAGAACAATTTAAGTTTTACTGTAGTTTTGGTAATTCAGCGGTTACGCCTTCAGCCCACCAGTACATACAGTACTTGCATTTCAGGTTATCAGCTCCTGGAGGGAATTGATCCAAGTCAGCCTGTTCAAATTTCTGACCAGCCGGAACGATTTCCTTTCCAGATGCGTCCTTGATCGGTCCAGAGAATACATCGAAGCGAGTGAACTCACCCTTGAGAGCTTTCGCCATGGTGTCTTTCACCTGTTGGATAACTTCAGGAGGCAGGTCTTCCATACCCTTGGTGGGTTTTTGACCTTCCATAAAGCCATATAGACCTAAACCACCAGTGTCGGCATCGAAATATTGCCAGCCTGCTTTATAGGTGCCGGCTTTTACGTCCTTCGCAACTTGAGCATAAATCGCGCCCCAGTTCCAATAAGGAGCGGTAAGGCAGCGCTCGACTTTGCATGAGCCGGACCAGTCATAGGTGATGCCCCATTTGCCCTTTTCTTGCGCAACATCGGCAGGAGCGGGGGTGTCAGCACCAGTGAATACAACCTGTGCACCTGCATCGAACAAAGAAGCAGCTCCTTCTTTCTCTTTTACAGGGTCGTGCCAGGTGTTGATCCAGCGTACGTCCAGAGTACATTCAGGACAAGTTTTCCTCATACCTAGAGCAAAAGCATTGCCTAAGCGCAGTTCTTCGGGGATGGGGAAGGTTGCCATATAGCCCAGTTTGGGGTTACCGTCTTTCTTGGCACGTGCGCCAGCGACCATGCCTGCCATATATTTCATACTTTCCATGGCGCCGAACAAATTACCAAAATTTTTCAGGTTAGATTTGAAACCACTGATGTGGACATACATGATTTTCGGGAATTCTTCTGCAACGGTTGCCATCGGGTCCATAAATCCAAAAGATGTACCGAAAATGAGATTGAAACCCTTGCGGGAGAGGCTGCGGAATACCTGTTCGGAGTCAGCACCTTCGGGTACGTTCTCGACATAGGCAGTATGCACGCCCTCTACATTCTTTTCTACATAATCCAGACCTTCAAAATGCGCCTGCGACCAGCCGCCATCATTGTGGGGTCCAATCAGGACAAACGCAATATTGAACTTACCTTGTTCAACATCGGGTATCTGGAATTTAGTTTCCTCTTTTGGTGCTTCTTGCTTAGGAGCCTCGGTGGGTTTCACCTCTTCTTTAGGTGCTTCCGGCTTGGGAGCTTCTGTGGCAGGGGCGCCGCATGCGGATAAAACAAATACTGCGATACAAAGAATACTGATCAATTGCCATAACTTGTTGGTTTTCATTTTTCTTCTCCTTGGTAATACTTATTTGTTACGTTATGAGCGGACAAACTAGAATCCAACCGATAAATATCTTTACGAGTGCACCTCCTTATATTAATAACCAAATCATACATACCAGATAACACATTCATTTTCGATAACAATTGTTATTGTATCATAAAACTGAAAGGGCGCAGTGATTAGAAATCCTTATTGGGAATTATCACTGCGCCCTCGCTTTCTTTTATCGCATGGTCAAAGCCATAACGGCTTTTTGGGCATGCAGGCGGTTTTCTGCTTCATCAAACACAACCGAATGAGGTCCATCCATTACGGCACTGGTAACCTCAACATCACGGTCGGCAGGCAGTGGGTGCATATAGATTGCATCCGGGGCTGCCAATGCTATCTTGGCATCATCCGTGATCCAGTCTTTATACTGGTCTTGGATGCGTTTCCCTTCGGTTGCATCGCTGGTCGTGAGCAGAGGACCCCATGACTTTGCATAAACCACATCTGCATCCTTGAAACCTTCACGCATATCGTCGACGACTTCAAAGCTGGTGCCAAATTTGCGAGCTTGTTCCCGGGCTTGTTCCATAATTTCAGGCATCAATTTGAACTCTGGCGGGTGTGCTAAGACGACATCCATGCCAAAACGCGGCATTTGCAGGATGAGCGATTGAGGAACCGAGACGGGTTTAAGGTAAGAAGCAGCATACGCCCAAGAAACAACAATTTTCTTGCGGCGCAAATCGCGCCCCTTCTTTTCCATAATCGTCATTAAATCTGCCAGACATTGAAAAGGATGGTAGATATCACACTGCATATTTAGAACGGGTACTCGAGATGCTTCTGCCACAAGGTTGAGGTAACGGTTGCCGACGCCCCATTCCACGTGTCGAATGGCGATACCATCAAAGTAACGCCCAAAAATCTCGCCCATTTCTTTTTCTGTATCACCGTGTGAAATCTGCGTAGTACGGGATTCAATGAAGGCTCCATGTCCACCAAGCTGCGCGATGCCGGCCTCAAAAGACCCGCGGGTGCGCGTGCTTGAGAAGAAGAACAACATTGCCAGTACCTTATCCCGCAGATAAGGATGCAATTCACCTAGAGCGCGTTTGCGCTTGAGATCCCAGGCTACTTCCAGAACAGTCTCGACTTCTTCTTTGCTGAAGTCTAAATCTCCGATTAGATCACGTCCACGTAAATCAGTTTGCATTTTCACTCTCCTAAGTTATTAAAGGGTGGATAGCTTAAGTTTACCACAAATTTGTAAGAGGAAGGAGAACGAAATTTGTTTTTTTCGGAATTTCTTACCCAACCAATGGAAATGATGTATAATCAGAATGTTATCATGGAGGTTAGATGGAAATTTTTTGGTATGGTCTTTCGTGTTTTCGCATGGTTGAACGCGGCAGTATTGCGATCGTAACCGATCCTTATGATCATAATGTTACCGGTTATCCGCAGCTAAAGTTAAAGGCAGATGTCGTCACCGTCAGCCATGATGCACCAGGACATGCATATATTTCTGCTGTCAAGGGTGAGCCTTATGTTATCACAGGACCGGGCGAATATGAAATTGGTGGTGTATTCATCACCGGTGTACGGACCAACGGGCGAAAACGCTCCAGCGATGAACCATTCAACACGCTATATCTTTTTAATATTGATGAAGTCTCTGTTGTTCATTTAGGTGATTTGCGGCGAGTGCCTTCCCAGGCAGAAGTTGAAGCATTAGGACAAGTGAATGTAGCCTTAGTTCCAGTGGGGGATGAGAGTGGTTGGAATGCGGCTAAAGCTGCTGAAATTATCAGCTTATTAGAACCGGGTATCGTTATACCCATGCATTATGCAACTCCCGAAACGACGTTGGAACTACAACCGCTCAATCGATTCTTAAAAGAAATGGGCGTGGATAAAGTTACGACAGAACCTTCTTTAAAGATTGAGCGTAGCAGAATTCCCGATGAGACGCGAGTGGTTGTCTTAGAACCCCGAAAATAAACTTGGAGGAAACGGATTATGTCTGTAAAGCTTCTTATGACCTGGGACATTAAGCAGGGGCGTGAACAGGAGTATTTTGAGTTTGTCGTACGCGAGTTTATTCCTGCAATTCAGAGATTAGGGATGGAAACGAGTGATGCCTGGTTTACCATGTACGGTGAATGCCCACAGATTATGGTGGGTGCCGTTTCATCGGATCAAAAGAGTCTGGAAGCCACGCTTGAAACTGTTGAATGGGAACAGATGGTGGATAAGCTCTTAGAGTATGTTGAGAATTTTGAGTATAAAATCGTTCCTGCCCGGCGAGGCTTTCAATTGTAATTGAAATGAAAGAATCCGATTTTACCGGACAACTATTAGGTTGGTATGCGGTCCACGCGCGCAAGTTGCCTTGGCGAAGCTTTATTACAAATATCTTTGTTGATCCCTATAAAGTCTGGGTTTCGGAGATAATGCTCCAGCAAACGCGCGTTGACACGGTCATACCATATTTTGCACGGTGGATGCAACATTTTCCAACGTTAGCTTCCTTGTCGGCTGCCAGCCAACAAGAGGTTTTGAAAGTCTGGGAAGGGTTGGGATATTACAGCCGGGCGCGTAATCTACATGCCAGTGCTCAAATTGTGATGCGTGATTTCAATGGCGAGCTGCCTCAAGAAGTGCTTGGATTACGGCTGTTACCCGGTATCGGGGAGTATACTGCTTCCGCGATTGCTTCGTTTGCTTTTGGAAAGGATGAATATGTTTTAGATGGAAACGTGCGCCGCGTGTTGGCGCGTGTTTTTGACGTTGATATGCCGCTTGGTTCCAAAGAGGCTGAAGTCACTTTTCATTCTTTAGCAAAAGAAAATTTACCATCTGGAAGAGCGGGAGACTATAATCAAGCTCTGATGGATTTGGGTGCTGTCATATGCTTGCCGAACGCACCGCGTTGCGCGTCCTGTCCATTAAAAGCATGTTGCCGGTCTCAACTTCTTGGCATCCAGGAGTCTCGTCCTGTCCGTAAGGAAAAGACAAAGATACCCCATTACACAGTGACTGCAGCCGTCATCCGGCGTGATTCAAAGGTGTTGATTGCCTGCCGTAAGCCAGAAAAATTATTAGGTGGGTTGTGGGAGTTTCCGGGCGGTAAAATCCAGGATGGTGAAGATTTATCTTCTTGTTTAAAAAGAGAAATTTGTGAAGAGTTGGCAGCCACTGTAAGTGTGGGCAAATCTCTGGGAACCTACCGCCATGCCTTCACTCATTTCCGAATCACATTACATGCCTTCGAATGTTCTTTGGCAACCGAAGATGAACCCGAGAATCTGGAGCACAGCGCATTAGCTTGGGTCCATCCCGAACAGTTAATCAATTACCCGATGGGTAAAGTGGACCGGCAGATCTCAAACCACCTGATGAAGGTTGATTGAAAATGGTATTACGGATCATTCATACAATTGCTTCGCATCTGCGTTTGAAGATTGGGCTTGCCCTTAGCATTCTGGGCGTAATCATATTTGTAATTGGAGTAAGACCTGACTTTTTTAACCTGGCTCACAACCAGACGATTGGCTATATTCAGTTGACGGTTCTTTCGATTGGTTTGGTCATTCTTTCATTGGGGGGATGTGTTACTTTATTGTGGTTGTGGAAAAATCAGGAAATCTCTATCGTCGCTGATTTTGGCTGGCGGCTTGTCTGTACCGGTACGGTCATCGCAGTCGCTTCCGCCCTGGCAGATCTGTGGGGTTTTGGAACGCAACCCCAAATTGATTATGTATGTTTTGGACCCTGGCAGGAAATAGGTGTATTATTAGGGCAATTATTAATCGCAATCGGTTTCTTAATGATTGTTCCCTGGGGAAAACGGAAAGAAAGTGTCAACTGATGAGATTGGAGCTAACAATGGAGGAGAAAACACGTGAGAGATGATCACATTCATATAGTTATACCGATGGCAGGTTTGGGAACGCGGGTGCGCCCGCATACCTGGAGCAAACCCAAACCCTTGATGAGTCTGGCTGGAAAAACCGTCCTCGATCACATTCTGGATACGTTCAAGACATTGCCAGGCTCTGAAGAGTTAGACCTTGTCTTTATTGTCGGAAAGATGGCGGATCAAATTGAAAAGCATATGCAAACCAATTACCCTGGCTTGAATGTGCATTTTGTGGAGCAGCCAGAAATGCGTGGGCAATCGCATGCCCTCTGGTTGGCACGTGAATATCTCCATGGTCCGATGCTGATGGTTTTCTCGGATACATTGCTCGAGACAGATCTGTCTTTTCTGGCGCAAGAAACCGCTGATATTGTGGCATGGGTAAAGCCAGTGCCTGATCCTGAGCGATTCGGGGTGGCACAATTGAATAATGAAGGTTGGGTTACTCGCTTTGTTGAAAAACCAAAAGATAAAAGTAATAACCTGGTTGTGGTTGGCTTTTATTATTTTAAGCGAGCAGAAGATTTACTTTCGGCAATCGAAGAGCAAATGAAACGCAATATTCAGTTGAAGGGAGAGTATTTTATCGTGGATGCTCTCAATATTATGCTTGAACGCGGTCTCAAGGTGCGTGTTGAAAAAGTGGATGTCTGGTTGGATGCCGGGGTACCCCAAACTGTCTTGGAAACCAACCGTTATCTTCTTGAGCATGGTAGAGATAACAGCGAACAGATTACCAACAACGATAATTCGGTTATCATCCCGCCGGTCTTTATTCACCCCAGTGCCGAAGTTCGTAATTCGGTGATCGGTCCTTATACATCCATCGGCGCCGAATGCCGTATTGAATCCAGCATCGTGCGCGGCTCCATATTGGACGATAAGGCTGCCGTGATCAATGCCATTCTGGATGCCTCACTGGTTGGCAGACACGTTCATTTTGAAAGACACCCTGCCACAATTAATATCGGCGATGATTCAGTCATCACTCTCTAATCAAAATGAAAGACTCGGTGAAATGAAATCACCGATGAATGGAGGATAAATCTATGTCTGATACAACCCATGTCTTTAATTCATCAATGAAGATTTCTAAACGGGTAGCTGGTCTTAAACCTTCCGGCATCCGGAAGTTTTTTGACATCATAGCAACGATGAAGGATGTAATCTCGCTAGGGATTGGCGAGCCGGATTTTGTTACACCTACAAGTATCATGGATGCGGGTATCCAATCTCTACGGGCTGGTAATACGCGTTATACCTCCAATTCTGGAATTATCGAATTGCGCGAAGCCATTGCAGAGCAGTTATTTAACCAATATGGTGTCCAATATGATCCACAAAGCGAAATCGTAATCACCGTAGGGGTTTCGGAAGCCTTATATATGTCGATGACAGCCCTGCTTGATCCGGGTGATGAGGTTCTTATCCCGACGCCATGCTTTGTCGCTTACCAGGCAGAGGTTATTATGGCTGGCGGTACGGCAGTCGAAATTCCCAGCCGGTACGAAGATGATTTCCAGTTGCGTGCTTCGGATCTGGAAAAGGCGATTACTCCTAAAACAAAAGTTATCCTGATTGGTTATCCAAACAATCCTACGGGCGCGGTTGCCTCACGTGAAGCGCTGCTAGAAACGGCTCGCCTGGCTGAAAAACATGACCTGATTGTTGTTTCGGATGAACTCTATGACCAATTGGTTTATGGCGTGCCGCATGTTTGTTTCCCGACCTTGCCTGGCATGTGGGAGCGTACGATTCTGCTGGGAGGCTTCTCTAAGAATTATGCCATGACCGGCTGGCGCGTCGGTTTTGCAGCCGCGCCGAAAGAAATCTTACAATATCTCCTGCGGGTTCACCAGTTCACGATCATGTCGGCGCCGACTCCAGCTCAATATGCAGCCCTCGAGGCGATCAAGAATGGACAAGTTCATGTGGAAGAGATGCGCAAAGAATATGATCGCCGCCGCAGATTGATTGTGGATGGGATGAATGAGCTGGGATTGCCCACGTTTGAGCCGCGCGGCGCGTTCTATGCTTTTCCGAAGATTTCTGTTAGCGGCATGGATGATGATACTTTTGCCATGAAACTCCTTGATGAAGAGAGAGTCGCTGTTGTCCCTGGCACTGCCTTTGGGGCAGGCGGTGAAGGGTTTGTGCGCTGTTCTTATGCCACTGCTTATGAAAAGATAGAAGAGGCTTTATTGCGCGTTGAGCGGTTTATGCACAGACATGGATGATAAGTAGATGAATGGTAATCGAAACTCGTCTTTAGGATGCGGTATCCTGATCGGGATTGGCTTATGTCTAATCGGGATGATTGCACTTGTTTTCTTCTTTGCACCTTTTAAAGACTCTCTTTTAGGTTCTTTTTTCATGGCGGAAAGCACTAAAGAGCCTGAAAAGCTGCCTGCCACCCGTCCAACGAAGAGTATTGCCAAACCCTCACAGAAACCACCTGCTGCCGCGACAGCTCCGCTGGCTGTTCTGCCATTATCTCCGGGTGCCATTGTTCCGTTTCAAGCTGTCGTAAAAGTCAGTGCAATATATAAGGGAAAAGAACTTTGGAATGGGTCCGGGTCTGTGATAACGACAGACGGGCTAATTTTAACGAATGCTCATGTTGTTCTGCCGGAGAAACCATATCAAGTGGATGCGCTGTTGATCTCATTTACAGAGAAAGAGGATCAGGCTCCCAAACCAACCTATTTTGCCGAAGTGATGCAAGCGGATCCTGATCTGGATGTTGCTGTGTTGCGCGTTACTAAGGATGTTAATGGGAATGATGTCGATAGAGCCAGACTCCAATTGCCGACTGTGCCGCTGGGGAGTTCGGATGATGTTCACATCGGTGATTCATTGACAATCATCGGCTATCCCGGCATTGGTGGTATGACGATTACCTTGACCCGCGGGGATGTTGCTGGATTTACTTCCGATGCGAAATTTGGCGACCGGGCGTTTATCAAGACTTCCGCGACCATCGCCGGAGGAAACAGCGGAGGTTTGGGTGCTAATAACAAAGGTCAATTGGTTGGCATCCCGACTCAGTTAGGATACGGTGGAGATGGTCAATTTGTTGATTGTCGTCCACTTGCAGATACAAACCGTGACGGTGTCATCGATGACCGCGATAACTGTGTGCCTACCGGTGGATTTATCAACGCCTTACGTCCGGTTAATTTAATGGTACCCCTCATCGAAGCTGCCAAACGTGGCGAAGTGGCAGTTGGTATCACGCATGCTCAAAGCCAAAATCTACCTGAGACGGGACAAACGCTGTTTTCTGATGACTTCTCCAATCCTGACAGTGGTTGGGATAATATTAATGGTCAAACTGGCGCTACGCATTATGCGAACGGGCAATATAATGTCTCTGTTGTTCCACCGCGTACGCTTGTATGGGGCACACCAAAAAAGAATTTTGAGGATGTAATCATTCAGGTGAATGCAAAACCTTTGAGTTATAATGGGGATGAAGATTTTGGTATTATCTGCCGCTACCAGGACTCGGATAATTTCTATGCTTTGGAAGTCTCCGCAGATGGTTATTACAGTATTTGGAAGGCAGAGAATGGCGAACGGATCATCCTCATTGATTGGCAGGCTTCATACGATATTCCACAGAATGGAGATGAGATTGTCCTCGCGGCTGCCTGCGTTGGAAACCAACTTGGATTAGCCGTAAATGGTCAATTAATTGCAGAAGCACAGGATACTTCTTTTACGGGGGGAGACGTTGGTCTTATCGCCGGCACATGGGATACAGGTGGATTCAACGTCGGATTCGATAACTATCTCGTGAAGAAACCTTAATCGCTGATGATCGCCGGAGTACACCTCTTGCACTCACTGAAGAGGGAGTCAATATAATTAGACAGGGGAACTATTTAATGAGGACAGCATCTTTTTAGAAAGTTTGGAAAAGATGGGAGATGAGAAGAGTCATCAATTAACGAATTTATTGATTGAATTATTAAGTTACGCTTCTTAAAGAACGAAAAAACACTCCCATTGTTACAAAAAAAATAAAATAATCGGATTGGAGTAGAGAAGATTTATATGGAAGATCGTAATGATTTAATTGAAGAACAGGTAGCAGTTGTCGAACCTACAAAAAAAACGAAGTCCTTCATCCGCAACAGACCCTTCATGATGGGTTTGGTTATTGTCTTACTGATCGTGGGGCTTGTTGGCGGTTACTATTATTGGCAGGAGCAAGAGACCAGAATTTATGTTGAGAAAGCGGAGATATATGGACCGATTATCTCATTGGCACCCAGAACAGCAGGTGAGATTGATACGCTCTATGTCAAAGAAGGGGATCGGGTATCCGAAGGACAAAATCTTGCCAAGGTTGGTGGGCAGCTAATAACGGCTAAGACAAATGGGATTATTCTTTGGGTGGCAAATACCCCAGGTCAAATGGCGAGTAACCAAACCGTAGTTATCAAGATGATAGATCCACAGGCATTGCGGGTAGTGGGGCATCTTCAAGAAAATAAAGGTTTAAGCAGTATTCGGATAGGGCAAAGAGTCGTATATACTGTAGACGCCTTTGACGCGAAAGAATATGAAGGTAAGGTTGAGATGGTCAGCAGTACCGCCCGCCAATCGAGTGTTGTTTTTAGTATTTCGGATAAGAGAGAAGAACGGGAGTTTGACGTAACGGCGACATTTGATGTTCAGGGTAGTCCAGAGCTAAAAAACGGCATGTCTGCCAAGATGTGGATTTATAAATGATTCTTCTGGTTTATGATCCTTTGATTTGTTACCTTTGCCGTAAGTTCAAGAGAGTATAGGATGGATAATAGACCCGCACTGAACATAAAAGGAGGATCACACCGTTGGTGGATCCTTTTGACGGTTATCATCGGTACCTTTTTGGGACGCCTCGATCAGACGATCGTCAATTTGGCACTGCCGAAAATCATCTCGGATTTTTCGATCACGGTCACTCAGGCGAGCTGGATCGCAACGGCATATATCCTGGCTAATGCGATCTTTGTTCCGATTTGGGGTAAGCTTGGAGATACCATTGGCAGGAAGAAAGTATATATCCTGGGTTTCTCTATCTTCATTTTTGGATCGGTATTGGCAGGTCTTGCCTGGAATCTCAGCTCCATGATTGTTTTTCGGATTATCCAGGCAATTGCAGGTTCGGCTGATTATCCGACAGCGATGGCAATTATTGCTTTCACGTTTCCTACTGGAAAACAGCGGGCGCAGGCGATGGGACTCTGGTCGTCATCGTTTGCGGCGGCTTCTGTTTTTGGGCCCCTCATTGGGGGACCTTTGATCGACACATTCGGCTGGCGCTCCATTTTCCTTGTCAATCTGCCGGTAGGGATCATCGGTCTTGTCATGGCGCTTATATTCATTCATGAATCCACATCGAATAGACCAACTTTACACTTCGATTGGGGTGGTGCCATAACCCTTGGCGTGACCCTTTCCGCTCTTGTCCTGGTGCTCGATAAAGGCAATGATTGGGGTTGGTTGTCACCTGAGAGTCTTTTGTCCTACCTTACAATGCTTGTTTTTGGGTATATTTTCTACCGCATCGATAGAAATCACCCTGAACCGATCGTTGATTTCAAATTCTTTAGAATTGGCGCATTCAATGCAGCCTTGCTCAATAACTTTGTTACGTTTATGGGTATGATGGGTGGTGTCTTTCTCCTGCCCGTATTTGTACAAATATTTCTGGGTTACAGTGCCACTCAAACAGGATATATATTTATGCCGATGGCATTTTGTATGATGGCAGCCGCTCCTCTGGGTGCCAGCTTGACTGGCAGAGTTCAACCGAAGTATGTGATTTCCATCAGTACCCTGGTTTCTGCGATTGGCTTATTCCTTTTTACAAGACTTGACCCGCGTTCAACCATACCGGATATTATTTTGCCGTTATCAGTCATGGCTTTTGGTATGGGTTTTGCCATGTCACAACGTACTAATATCATCGCGGCTGCAGTTCCTACGAGTGAAATAGGGATAGCATCTTCAATTCTGGCTCTGGCTCGAAATATCGCCGGTGCATTTGGTATCGCTTTATTTGCTACTCTTCTAAATCAGAGTGTTGAAAACAACCTCCTAACCATTGCGCGGAATAGTATCATCAATTCTAGTGATCCAATTGTGCGAGCACAGGCAATCGCTTTGATGATTCTAAAGGCGGATATCCTTGCTTATCGAACCGTCTTCTTAGTGTCATCTGTTGTTATGTTCATCGCAGCTATCTTGGTTATTTTCACGCTCAATGTAAAAGAACTGAAAAGTGGTGTAGAAGTATTCATTGAATAACAAAAATCCCTCGTAAAAGAGGGATTTTTGTTATGAAGGGCAGAGAATTAATATTTCTCGCCAAATTCTTTTTGAAATGCCTGTGCCAGTTTTTTACCCCAGTCACCGAGCGGTGAAAGTTTGCCGAAGAAGAAACGCAATACCGGTGGTTCTTCTACGAATTTTAATCCTTGTACAAGATCACGGTGTTGATACAGCCATGTCAGACGGTCGACCGTATATTCGATGTGCGACATGGTGTAAACGCGGCGCGGGACTGCCAGACGTGCCAATTCCAGATCAGCAAGAACATCATTCCCGTCTTTATCCCGGTCGGTGGAGATGGTACCGCGCTCCATGCTGCGGACGCCGGAAGTAATATAAATTGAGGCTGCCATTGCACCGGCTGGATATTCGCTCTGTGGAATGTGGGGTAGGAAGCGCTTGGCGTCAACATGACATGCCAGACCGCCCGCCGGAGTTACTACTGGGATACCTGCTTCGACACAGCGCTCAACGAAATACTTGACGAACTCGGCGCCACTTCCGGCTACATTTTCATCCGTCATCTCACGCAGGCCGACTGCCATGGCTTCAATTTCGCGAGTGGACATTCCACCATAAGTGGCAAAGCCTTCATATACTGGCAGCCAGGGTAAAATCATGTCATAATATTTCTTGTCGCGGGTTGCGATCATACCGCCGCGTACACCCGCACTTTTACGCCCGGAGAGATAGAGGATATCCGGAATGCTCATCATCTCTTTAATAATCTCTGCAATGGATTTATTCTTACAAGATTCTTCGCGCTGCTTGATTAAATAAGCGTTTTCCGAGATCAGGCTACCATCATAGACCAGAGGAATGTTGTGTTTGGATGTAATCTTACCCACATCACGTAGATTCTGGAGAGAGAATGGCTGCCCGCCGATGAGGTTTGTCGTGGCTTCCATGCGTACATAAGCAATTTTCTCAACGCCATATTTTTTGATGACGTCTTGAAGTTTCTGCAGGTCAAGATTGCCTTTGAACAGGTTGGTGCTTTCCGTCTTGAGCGCCTCATCTGTGAATATTTCGAGCACAGAACCGCCAGCCAATTCAATATGCGCCTTGGATGTGGTGAAATGGTAATTCATGGGGACAACACTGCCGGGTTTAACGAAAACCTTGGCAAGCAAATGTTCGGCGGCGCGTCCTTGGTGAACGGGCATTACATATTTAAAACCAAGTACGTCGATGACTGCATCCGCCAAGCGGTAAAAACTTTCCGATCCGGCGTAGGCATCATCAGCAACCATCATAGACGCAAGCTGGTTATCGGACATGGCATTTGTCCCGCTGTCGGTGAGCATATCAAGGAAGATATCCTTGGTACGCAGTAAGAAGGTGTTGTAACCCGCTTCTTCGATAGCTTTGAGACGGCGCTGACTGGATGGCAGTTGCGTACTCTGCACAATACGTACCTTGTGCATTTCCATTGGGATTTCTTTTCCATTGGCAAGTTTGACGAGCATAAAAACATTCCTCCTGGTAATAAAATATAAAAAGTGGTATCAAGAATTCCTCAATTATACACCCAAACGGAATATTTTTAAGGTATTAATAGGAAAATACGATAAAGAAAATACAATTAATGTAATTAAACTACAATT
>JBAXBF010000006.1:0-29391 GCA_037142095.1 Chloroflexota bacterium | reverse complement strand
CCTGTGGATTCATCATAATAATCCAATAGGTCAATAAACAAAGTGGAATTATTTCCGTTTTTCTTACCTGTAGCTTTAACTTGAATGATGGCAATGTCTTTGATTATTTCTTCGTTAAGGTGATATGCTAAAAGTGTGTGGAACACTTGGCGTGGAATAACCGATTTGCCTTCGATTTCGATAGATTCCTCAGAAAATAGTCCTAAAGTTTTGAAAGCACGCATCCATTCCCAGTGCTTGGGGTGACGTAGGGTTTTATTCTCGTATCGTTGTAACTTTCCCTCGAAACTCCAAGGCGCAGTGGACGCTCCTCCAGAAATCAAATCAGCTTCCAATATGCCAATATTCGGAATGTTAACCATCTCTGGTTCTGTTAATGTGTCTATAAGAGTAATTTTACCATCTCTTAACACAGTAGATTTTCCATTCATTTCATTGGTCAATCCATTGAGGTTGAAAGTGCTTTTGTAATACCAAGGTGGCTCCATCTGTTGAGGAAGGCCGGCGTCATAAATGATAATGTCTTTTACTTCATCTAAAAGTTCAAAAACATATGCTCCCATCGTATTAATCAACCCAGGTCCCATACCGCAATCAGGAATGATGCTAATTCCTGCTTCTCGGGCATTACGATTGAATGCTAATTGTTTCCACACGGTCTCGGTATGTCCACCCATATCACATAAATGTACATTCGATTCAAGAGCTGCTTGTGTGATATCAAGATTGAAATAATAAGGCACTGCACTTAATACGGCATCTTTAGAAACCATCAAAGATCTTAGGTCTATCCTGTTTGAAGCATCTAGTTTTGTTCCTTCAGCAATTGACTTTCCTATGAGATCATTAATGCGCTTAGCTGATTTTTCAGCAGTACCAATATCTTTGTCTGCTAAAGTAATGCTTCTCGCATCACCAAACTTTGCTAAATCATATGCTGCCGCGGTGCCTTGTCTTCCAGCACCAATTATTAAATAGTTATATTGGGATTTGATATCTTTTATAGAACGCATGCATGGAATTGTACCATTATTTTTCAAAAAATTAATTAACTGAATACCATTAGCAAGTTTTCCGAGATGCATTCTCGCGACTTAAAGCATGGCCATCTTTTCGTGGTAAAATCGTGGCAGTGAGAAAACGATAAGATACAAGCCAATAAATTTAATCTAGGAGTATTGATTGATGAAAGTCTGTTCGATCCTTTTAGCTGCGGGACAGGGGGTGCGGATGCATTCTAAATTGCCCAAAGTTTTACATCCAATTTTAGGTAAACCTATGATATGGTATGCACTTGAGGCAGCTCGAAAAGCTGCACAAACAAGGCCAGTGGTGGTCGTTGGGCATGGTGCCGATGCAGTGGAAAAATTTGTTGGGGAAGGGGCGCAGTTTGTACTCCAAGAGCATCGGTTGGGTACGGGGCATGCTGTGCAGCAAGCAGTTACTGTTTTACGTGACCAATGTGACCTTGTCTTGGTTACTTATGGTGATATGCCTCTACTACGAAGTACAACATTGGAAAAATTGATAATACACCAATTGAAACACGCTGGGGTATTCACAATGTTAACTGGTATTGCCGAAGATCCTCGTGGATTTGGTAGGATCATTCGTGATAATGATGGAAAAGTAAATGCCATTATTGAAGAGGCGCAGGCAACCCCTAATCAATTAGACATACGTGAACTAAATTTAGGAGTCTATTGTTTTAAAGCAAGTTGGTTATGGGATGCATTGGAGCAGATCCCACTCTCTTCCAAAGGGGAATATTACCTTACAGATTTGGTTGGAATAGCCGTTTCGCAAGATAAATCAGTTATGGCTCTTCAGATCGAAGATCCTGTTGAAGCGATAGGTGTAAATACCCGCGTTCATCTAGCGGAAGTTGAAAGAGTTATGCGAAGACGAATAAATCATGATTGGATGCTGGCAGGCGTAAGTATCATTGATCCAGATACAACTTATATTGAACCCGATGTAATTATCGGACAGGATACCACTCTTTTTCCGAATACATATCTTAGAGGAAAGACAGAAATCGGCGAAGATTGTGAAATTGGACCGAATTCAATGATCGTTGATACGAGAATTGGCAATTCTTGTAAAGTTATTTCTTCAATATTAGAGCAGACAATTATCGAGGATGAAGTATATATTGGGCCTTATGGTCATTTACGGAAAGGTGCTCATTTGGCTTCAAGAGTGCATATGGGTAATTTTGGTGAAGTCAAAGATTCCTATTTGGGGTATGGAACTAAGATGGGCCATTTTTCATATATCGGAAATGCTACAATCGGCGCAAATGTTAATATTGGTTGTGGAACAATAACTTGCAATTACGACGGTAAGCACAAAAATCCTACAGAGGTAGGAGACGATGCTTTTATAGGCAGCGATACGATGTTGGTCGCTCCAGTAAAAATTGGTAAAGGATCCCGTACAGGAGCAGGATCAGTAGTTACCAAGGATGTTCCAGAGAATACTCTTGTTGTTGGGATTCCGGCACGCATTATTCGAAAAATGGGTGATACAAACGAAGTATAACGGTTATGGGAGATTTTATTTTTCTTTTTGTTCTATTTTTTTTTGGATTACTAATTTTAGATTTAGCGATCGTTGCTGCTTACGAAAGCCTTTCTAAGGTAAGTTGGGCAAGATTAGCTTCCCAAAAAGAAGAATATGGTTCTTCTGTAGAACATACTTTAATGTTTCTTAAGTCATCTATGCATGAGACGTATACTTTTCCAAGTTTACGTTTAATTCGGATGATTACGATTATATTATTATTCGGTTTCATATTTATCGCCTTAATTAATTTATTACCAAAACCCGTTGGTACTTCACTTGTAGCGATATTTCCATCTTTTGTGCTTCCTATATTGATTATATTTGGATTGTTTGCATTATTGCTGACATGGGTTGAGATTCTTACAGTTGAGCATGTTGAACAGAATATTGACAAATGGGCAATACGGATAACATATTTTGCGAGAGTAGTTAATTTCATTTTTTATCCACTCTTATTTGTGCCTCTATCTTGGGTAATTAAGATCGATGTAAAGAAGGATCATCCATCCTTGGTAACCGAGGATGAACTTAAGTCGATGGTAGATGCAAGTGAACAGGGTGGTGTACTTGAACAAGATGAACGAAAGATGATTTATTCGATCTTTGAATTGGGTGACACCCTTGTGCGAGAGATAATGGTGCCGCGGATTGATATTGTGGCAATTGATATTTTCGCGAATATAGATGAATCGACGAATAAATTCCTTGATTCAGGATATTCGCGCGTGCCAGTCTATGAAGAAACAATAGATAATATTAAAGGAGTTCTGTATGCCAAGGATTTACTCAAGGCATGGCGTACGTTTAACACATTAAGCTCATTAAGTGACTTGTTACGACCAGCATATTTTGTACCAGAAGCCAAAAAGGTAGATAAATTATTGGCAGAAATGCAGTCAATGCGTGTTCATATGGCAATTGCTGTTGATGAGTATGGTGGCGTTGCTGGTTTGGTTACATTAGAAGACATTGTGGAAGAAATAGTTGGAGAGATTCGGGATGAGTATGATGATCTTGAAGATTTATATTATTACCAACCCGAGCAAGATGAGTATGTTTGTTCTGGGCGCATGAATTTGGATGACGTCAACGAATTATTGAACTATAATTTGCCTGTTGATGAAGCGGATACCTTGGCTGGTCTGATTTATAGTCGTATTGGCCATGTTCCTATACAGGAAGAAAAAGTCATTGTGAATGACTTAATTTTAACGATTGAGCAAGTTGCAAATCGACGGATTAGTAAAGTACGTATTCGGCGCCTTATACCTCCTAATTTAGTTACGGAATAATTTTGAACAGGAAAGAAATTAGACTATGATTGATCAAAAGAGTAAAGATATGCTTGTAGACCATGCTCGTCAAGCGCGTGCGTGGGCATATGCCCCATATTCGAAGTATGCTGTTGGGGCAGCACTATTAGCTTCTTCAGGGCGAATTTATGAAGGTGTGAATATAGAAAATGCGGTTTATCCTCTTGGCATTTGTGCGGAGAGAGTCGCAATTTTCAAATCCGTTTCAGAAGGAGAGATGCAATTTCTGGCAATTGCTGTAGTCACTGAAGATGGTGGAACACCATGCGGATCGTGCCGGCAGGTTCTTTCTGAATTTGGATTGGATACAGTTGTGATAATTGCTGATAGTAGCGGGAATATATCGATTGAGACTACTGTGGGAGATTTATTACCCAAAGCCTTTTCTCTGGAATCGCGTAAGAAATAGTTTTTTATTATTTTCATAGCAGCATTAATAAAAAAATGGCGAATTATGGAACAGGTGTAGTTGCAACTAATAACGCCTGCCATATCCATCCTGACTTGCCACTTGGCGTGGTTACATGTATCCATATTCGTTGATCTGTATCTACAGATGGATTATCTAAAACGTGTAATGTAGTTCCATTAGCGATAATCTCTACAATTTCACTGCTGTAATTTGGTTTAAGCCGTACTTTTGCACCATCTGGAAATTTTACAAATACTAAGATAGGTGTTGGGGTAGAAGTTGGCGTTAAGGTTGGTGTAACGGTAAGTGTTGGGGTGAGCGTTAATGTGGGTGTAACGGTAGGAGGGGGAGGTGTTAAACTGGGGGTGATGGTAGGTGTCAAGGATGGGGTTAATGTTGGCGTATAAGTTGGTAATGTTACGCGTCCTACGTAAACTACACCCGTAACACTGATACCAATGAGGATAATAATACTAAGCAGTGCAAACGCGCCTCCAATTGTATAGCCAAACAATGTCTGTGGTCGATATCCCATTAGCGCCAATGTTATTGCAGAAATTAGACAAGCTAGAGCAAAATGAGCAGCAAAGATAACAAGTCCATCAGGGAATAGATGAAGAGTTTTACTTCCAAAACCGAAACCTGCAACTGTTGAAGGTAAATATAAACTGTAAGCGATCATAGCAGATGGCAATACAGCCATATTTCTATCTTGAGCAATTATCCAAGTAGTTATTGCCGTGCAGATAGATAGAGCTGATAACAATTCCCAAGAGAAGCGGGTTGAAATATACGCTTGATTAAGGGTTGTGGGTGCATACATCCCATTAATTAATCCGGCAATTATCCCTATCGAAAAAGTGATAACAATTCCAATTAGAAGTCCAATAAAACTATTCAGAAAGAATCGATTTGATCCAGTAACGATCCCTATTGAAATACCTATGATCGGATTCATAATTGGGGCGATAACTGCACCAAAAACGAATAAGGCAGGTGAATTGAAAAATATGCCTAGACTGAATAGAATACCAGCTATGAAAGAAAGTATATAAAAGTCGAGCGAAGCCGTTGTGCGGTGGGCAAGTTCATCGATCAGATGTTCCCGTTCGTCTCCTTCTAACACGGTTAAAACCCTGCGAGCTCGGCGGCGGCGTGCAGGAGCATTTTCATCATCATCTGGGATGAATTCGGACTTAGGATTAGATCTTAGATTCGTCATTTTCGTAAGCTTGCTGCGATACGTAATGGATTTTGTAATAAGTTTAAGGCTGTAAGTACATCTGGAACTACAAGACGAGACGCCATCAGAGTTTGAGTAGAGGTTCCCTCGGGTGAAAGGACACACAATCCCAAAGCTGCATCTTTAAGCATAACCGCATCATTTGCTCCTTGCCCAAGAGCGACTACTTTTTCAGATCCCAGTTGGCGCACATAATTTGCTTTTTGTTGAGCTTCTCCTCCAAAATCAATTCGGATAGCTTTAAGATTAAGTTGAGCGTCGATGATGTGTTGCCGCCCAAATGTATCTGCTGTGAGAAGGTGAATATGAAGATTTTTGCGCAGTTCTGCTATTGCTTCGATCACACCTTTGATTAGGATGCCATCCACAGCCAATGTTCCGTTCACATCACTAACAAGATGTTCTAATCTTATAGGATTTTGTCCGGGAATATTAATTTCTATCATAAGGAGTATTATACAAGATTATTGTCAGGTAGTATAATTCCGTTTCTGATTTATTTAGAAAAATATTCAATGAAAAATATCATACTGTAATATGTGTTATCGAAGGAGAAAATATGCGAGAATATAAATTAGCCATCATAGGTTTTGGTAATGTTGCGCAAGGCTTTACCTCAATATTGTCGGATAGAGCAGAGGTATTAGCGCGACAGTACGGTGCTCATTTTACAATTGTTGCAGTGAGCGATATACAAAAGGGAAGCGTCTATTCATCGTGGGGATTAAAACCTTCTGAGTTATTAGATGCTGCCAAAAACGGAAGGTTAGATCAAGTCCCTGGAGATCATCATGGGTGGGATGCGCTGACGACAATTTTAGAATCCAATGCAAATACGGTATTGGAGTTAAGTTATACCGACCTTAAAACTGGACAGCCCGCTCTAAATTATATCGAAACTGCGTTGAAGTCAGGTAAACACGTAGTTACAACAAATAAGGGTCCTATTGCACTTCGTTATAAAGCGTTATTAGAATTAGCACGCCAACACGCAGTAGAAATTGGAGCAGAAGGCACAGTAATGAGTGGCACGCCTTCTCTCCATTTGGGAATGGAATTTCTCAGTGCAGCCGGAATCCGTAAAGTTCAAGGTATTTTTAATGGGACTACGAATTTTATCTTGACCCAGATGAGTCTCGGTATGAAATACGATGAGGCTCTTATGCGAGCACAATCCCTTGGTTATGCTGAAGCTGACCCAACTGGGGATGTGGAAGGATATGATGCTGCTGGCAAAGTGGTGATCTTAGGAAATATGCTTATGAATGTATCTTTGTCAATGGATGAAGTTGACAGGCAGGGAATAACCCATCTGACGGAAAAAGATATAATCGAAGCACGCCAAGCAGGTGAGTGTTGGAAGCTTATTGGCACTTTGGAGAAAGATGACCATAAAACATATGCCAGCGTACGTCCAACACGACTACCTATTGATCACCCTCTTGCTTCTGTTAATGGTGCGACGAATGCGATTACTTATAGTACAGAATTATTAGGTGATATTACATTGATTGGTCCTGGCGCAGGCCGAATCGAAACAGGGTATGCACTTTTAGAAGACTTGTTAGCTATTCATCGAAGACAGTTAATATAAAGGAATTATATTTTAAACAAGGGGAGATTACCTAATGCGATGACATGTTTCTTTGCACTCGGGTCGTCTCCCTCTGTGAATATTGCAGCTTGGCTCACTATATTTCCACCTGCGATTTCAACAACCTTTTTCATCCCATCTAATGTGGAACCTGTACTGATGACATCATCTACTAATATTACACGCATGTTGTGTATAAGTGGATAATCTTTTTCATCGAGGAAAAGAGTTTGGGGTTTTCCTGTTGTTATCGAGAGTGTCTCTGCAGATATACAATTTCCCATATATGGCTTGTAACTCTTGCGTAAGACAACATAAGGCTTTTGAGCTTCTTCCGCTAAGACATGGACAAGAGGGATACTTTTTGCCTCTGCGGTTACCAGGACATCATAATCAAGTGTTGATAATTTCTTCGCTAGTTCTCGGGCTGAGACGCGTACAAATTCTGTGTCGCCAAGGATATTTAAAACGGCAATCTGAAGACCTGGGGCTACCTCAAATAATCGAAGATGGCGTTTCACACCTGCGATATCAACAGTATAAGTATCTGGATGGGAAAGATTAGACATATTGAATTTCCTGTTTACGAAAGAGATAATTTATAAATAAAGAAGATATCCGGTTATCAACTCAATAACTCAAAAAATATCATAATAATTATGTTCACCTAAAAAAAATTATACTTTCTAGTATTTTGTAAAAAGACTAACAATTGTCAATACGCTCCTTGCCAAAAACCTGTAATAAGATTTTTTCGGGATTGGTAGGACTCTTGCATCGTTAGCATGGGTATAATTATACCATTGACTGGATATTAGCATGGATTCAAAGGACATGTTAGAATTATATAATATATTGAGGGTGCATCCGTAATGATTCCTATAATTGATCAGTTTTATTGTTTGCAAGTTGATATAAAAAGATATGAGGTCCAATGAGAACGCGTTTACATATTTTTCTTTGGCTTCCACTGCTAGGTCTGATCCTAGTAAGTTGTTTTCCTGGTGGATCAAAATGTCAACAGACTGCCGGCCGTTTGATGAAAATGGATTTGAGTGATATCATACCTGGAGTTAAGTTATCTGGTTGTGATTTGACAGGAGCTCAGATTCCTACTACAGATTTGACTGGTTCTCTTCTTACGGAAACAAATTTAAGTGGTGGAGATTTAAGAGCGGTAAATTTTAGTAACACTGATTTGAGAGCTGCCATTCTAGCTGGTGCTGATTTGACCGGTGCAAATTTTGGAAAAGCGAAAATGGAAGCAATTAATTTAAATGGAGCAGTATTGAAAGCTGTTTCGTTTAAGAATGCTAACCTGAATGGGGCAAATTTATCGAATGCTGACTTGACGGGAGCTGATCTATCGGGTGTGTCGCTTAGAGGAGCAAATTTGTTTGGCGCTGTTGTATCAATGGATCAATTATTAAAAGCGAAAGATCTAACTGGGGCGACATTACCAGATGGATCAGTTTATATCCCTCCAACACCAACAGTAACTCCTTCACCATCGCTACCGCCATCAAAGGTTAATTTACGAACGACTCCATCAGCGACATCACCTCCTATTAGTGCTACCAATACGATTCCGCCGACTTCAGTACAAAAACCATAAGTAATATTCAGAAATTTTATTAACTTCAAAAAACTATATATAATTTGAATATTTTAGGAGAAATTATCAAAATGAGTGATTATATAATTGAAGAAAATACCCCAATTCAAGCTCGTAAGCGTATTGCTTTGATTGCTCACGATAGCAAGAAAAAAGATTTACTAGAATGGGCTAGCTATAATAAATTAAATTTAGCGCGGCATATGCTCTATGCGACAGGTACTACTGGCAGGCTTTTAGAGGAAGTATTAGACGTTCCAATTCATAGGACTCTATCTGGTCCTATGGGAGGTGATCAACAAATTGGAGCTATGATTGCCGAAGGAAAAATTGATTTGATGATTTTCTTTTGGGATCCATTAGAAGCCCAACCTCATGATCCAGATGTAAAAGCCTTGCTGCGTATAGCCGTGGTGTGGAATTTACCTGTTGCTTGTGATCGTGCCTCTGCAGATTTTATGTTTTCATCTCCTTTAATGACCCAAGAATATGAGCGTACATTACCTGATTATGGAGAGTATCTGAATCGAAATGTTATTTTATAGATTGGGCATCTATCGGATTTTTACTGGGATTTGTATCCTGGTTCTGTCGAATATTTTCGTATCCTGTGTTCCGAATACTCCGTATACCCCGACGATTTCGGAAATGCCGACACAAAAAGTTATTCCCGAAACAAGACTTCCTATAATACCTGTCACTTCTCCGGCTCCTTCAATCACGCCTGCTATTGCAATTTCATCAACACAAACCTTCACCCCGATTACGACGCCGGTTCTACCCCCGCTTTCGATTGCATCAATGCGGAGTTCGAATTACCCTGGTAGTGACATAAAGGTAGAAAAAATTTTAGAACGTGGATATAACTATGATCGCTATATTGCCTCATATCTATCTGAAGGACTAAAGATATATGCGTTGCTAACTGTTCCAGATAGTAAACAATTGGATAGTAAATTTCCAGTGATCATCTTTAACCATGGCTATATTGCTCCCAAAGAATATAAGACGACCGAGCGCTATGTTGTATATGTGGATGCGTTTGCTAAAAGGGGATATATAGTTTTTAAGCCAGATTACCGTGGACATGGTAATTCAGAAGGAACACCATCTGGTGCGTATTCTTCGCCTGCATATACAATTGATGTTTTAAACGCAGTTTCTTCAATAAAAAAATATCCTCAAGCTGAACCAAGTCGAATAGGAATGTGGGGGCATTCAATGGGAGGTCAAATTACTTTACGGTCAATGGTTATTACGAAAGATGTTAAGGTAGGAGTTATATGGGCAGGTGTTGTTGCACCTTTTTATGATATTATCAATAACTGGAGACATGCAAGACGTCCAGGTCTCACTCCCCAGCCGACACACACACCAGATTCTTCTGAGAGTGTTATAGATTATTCGGCAATAGTTTCTCCTAATTCTTTCCTTTTGGATCTATCCGGTCCTCTTCAATTGCACCATGGTACATCCGATCCTACCGTGCCGTTGGCTTTTTCGGAAACTTTATACAAGCAAATAAAAAAGGCTGGTGGCATGGTTGAATTTTATACTTACGAAGGTGACAATCATAATATTGCAATTAACTTTTCCTTGGCAATGTATCGGACGCTATCCTTTTTCGATCGTTACTTGAAAGCTCCTTAAGTTCGATAAAAACGATAAAGACTCCTTGACAACGTATAAAGCCAAGGTTATCATAACCATATCTTTCTTTTGGAGGCAGACAATGAGCAATGAATCATTTGAAAAAATAAAAAATATCCTGGTTGAACAACTGAGTTTTGATCCGACCAAGATAACATTGGAAGCACGTTTTAGAGAAGATTTAGGCGCTGACTCTCTTGATTTAGTCGAATTAATTATGGCTTTTGAGGACGAATTTGGAAGCGAGATTCCAGATGAAGAAGCTAGAAAGATCACAACTGTCGGCGAAGCGATTGCTTATCTCGAAAATAAAATATAGCTATTTCACGACATATATAAAAATAATCAAAATGCCTGTTTTGTAGCAGGCTTTTTGATTACACGGGTTTGAGCAGAACTGCCCGGCTGAGGGCGATTTTAACCGGGTCACAAGGGATTAAATCTACAGTGCCGGCAAGTTTAATTGTTGCAGCGAAATAACTTTCACTCACATGTAATCTAGGTTCAACGATTAAAAAACGCCCATTTGTTTTAAGTAAATTACGTATCTCTATTAAGAACGATTCCTTATTAGAAACTTCATGTACCATCCAGAATGCAAGAACAAAATCAATAGGCTCTTTGATTCCTATACAATCTGGGCTACTTTTATGAATCTGAACACGTTTATCAAGCCCTTTATCCATTAATCGTTTGTCTGTAATTGCAAGCATCTTGTCTTGAATATCCACTGCAATGACTTTTCCAGAAGAACCTACTAGATTCGCCATCTCAAGTGTAAAATATCCCATACCGCAACCAATATCGAGAACGGTTTGCCCTTTAAGTATAAACCTTGAAAAGATTTTATCAGGGTTGTGAAAAATTCGTCTCAAAGGGTTGTCGAAAGAGTAAGCCAACCACCAAGGGCATACATGATCAGGCTTATAAGAAGTAGAGAAATCTGGATGTTTGGTATCCATATGGAATATGAGGTTGCAATAATCATGCCATTAATAAAAAATCCCCAAGTAAAAAATACATGGGGATCTATGTTTATTTTGTGATTTAGTATACCAATTCTTTTGGATTAGTATGTAAGCGTTTACGAAAAATAAAATAGCTCCAACCCTGATAAAACAAAACGAATGGTAAGAATATCAGTGTGACGATAGTCATGGTTTGTAAAGTATATGGAGTGGATGAAGCATTGTAGATAGTAAGACTCCAATCAGGGTTGAGATTTGAGATCATGACACGTGGGAATAAAATTACAAAAAGACAAGCCACGACAAAAACGAGCGTGAGGGCTGTCATTATGAATGCCAATCCGTTACGTTTCTTTAGCATCATATAACCATTGAGCAGTAGAGTAATTGCTGGAAGGACAGATATTATTATACCAACGATGCCTGCATGGCTTATGATGTCAGTTGCAAAGTAAGTCCCGACGATGAAAAGTGCACCAAATACAAGTGCAGGTGCCCATAGACGCGTAGCCGTTTTTAATGCTCGTTCCTTAAGGTCATCTTCTACTTTTAAACTGAGGTATATTGCTCCATGAAGAATACAGATACTTAAGACTGCCAATCCACCAAGAAGACCATACCAATTAAGTAAGTTGAGGAATCCGCCTGTATATTGCATGTTTTGATCAATAGGTACCCCTGTTACAATATTCGCAAAAGCAACTCCTAGGAGTAGGGGAGGTAAAAAGCTCCCCCAAAAAATAGTTTTATCCCAGAAATTTCGCCAATTTGGATTTTCGTCAAGGCTTCGAAATTCGAAAGCAACCCCGCGTAATATAAGGGCTGCTAGTAAGAATAATAGAGCAATATAAAAACCGCTAAACATAGTAGCGTACCAGTTGGGAAATGCTGCAAAAGTAGCGCCACCTGCTGTTAGGAGCCAAACCTCATTGCCATCCCAATGAGGTCCAATTGTATTAATGATGGTACGGCGCTCATTATCGTTCTTACCCAGGAAGGGAAGTAGAATTCCCACACCAAAATCAAATCCTTCGAGTACAAAGAAACCCATATAAAGGATTGCAATTAATATGAACCATACGGTATTAAAAATCATGCGAAATCTCCTAATAAAGGTAAATACTGATAGTTATGCCGTTTGTTTAACGTCATCCAGAGTGATAACACCCTTATCCGTAGCAGCAGGTCCGGCTATAGCTATCTTTTTGAACAGGTAAATGGTTGCTCCAATCAAAATGGTATACAAAATGATGTATACTAAAAGCGATAGAAAGAGCATATTAGCGCTTACATTCGGAGATGCTCCCTGATCAACTCTGAATAATCCAAATACAATCCAGGGCAAACGTCCCATTTCTGTAAGCAACCAGCCCGCAGTATTGGCAATATAGGGTAATACAATAGCAAAAGGCAGAATGGCGAGAAGCCATCTTGAAATTACTAGTTGGTTTTTATAATCTAAGTAGAGTGCTAGAATAGAAATAAGAATAAGCAAGCCGCCAATGCCCACCATAATACGGAATGTCCAGAATGCCAGTTCAATTGGCGGAATGTAATTTCCTGCACCATATTTACTTTCGTATGTTTTTTGCAGTTCGTTGATGCCTTTGACTTCAGAATTAAAGTCATTATTCGCCATGAAACTCAGCACATTTGGCAAACTAAGTTCAAATAGATTTTTGCGATTTGATGAATCGATTAGGGCAATAATGCTAAAGTCGGCACCTTTTTCTGTTTCCCATAATGCTTCGGCAGCCGCCATCTTCATGGGTTGTACTTGGACCATGTGCTGACCTTGGATGTGGCCCATGATTGCAACTAGAATAGATGAAATTACAGCTAAGATAACTGCCATTCTGAATGAACGTTTAAAGAAATCTACCTCATTGTTTCGTAGCATGTGGTATGCACTGATTCCCACTACGAAGAAAGCTCCGGTGGTAAGTCCTGAGAGGACTGTATGTGGAAATTGTGTCAATACGTGTGGATTTGTTATAACTTCAAAGAAATTAGTCATCTCCGCTCTTCCATGATTAAGCGCATAGCCGACAGGCTGTTGCATGAAAGAGTTGGCGATAAGGATCCATAATGCTGAGATATTTGAACCGAAAGCCACAAGCCAAATTGCTAGAAGATGTAATTTGGGATTGATTTTGTCCCAACCGAATATCCATACTCCAAGTAGCGTGGATTCGAGAAAAAATGCTAACAATGCCTCGATAGCTAAGGGTGCACCGAAAATATCACCCATAAATCTTGAGTATTCCGACCAATTCATTCCGAATTGAAATTCTTGAACAATACCTGTGACAACACCCATTGCAAAGTTGATGAGAAAAAGTTTACCCCAAAACTTAGTCATACGCTTGTATGTCTCATCCTTTTTGAGTACATAAAGTGTTTCCATGATGGCTACTAGAATGACGAGCCCAAGCGTAAGGGGTACAAAAAAGAAATGATATATAGTTGTGATAGCGAATTGAAAACGAGCTAAGGAAAGTGCATCCATAAAATATCCTCCTTTATAGTATTATGAAAATTAACTACGGAAATTATACTATTATATGTAAAATTAGACAAGATATGTCTTATTCAGATTTAGTACTCTTTGGATAATTATGGATCAAAAATACTTTTTGATTTTGTGAAACCAAATTAGTTTTTTACTTTGTGCCATTATGCACTCAATTATGTTGTAAATACGGTTTTAAAAATTGCCCCGTATAGGATTGTAATATATCACAAATTTGTTCTGGTGTACCTTGAGCTATAATCTCTCCGCCGCGATCGCCTCCTTCAGGACCCAAGTCGATGAGATGATCGGCTATTTTGATGATTTCGGGATTATGTTCAATAATAAGGACAGTATTTCCGAGGTCAACCAGACGTTGTAAGACTTCAATTAATTTATGAACATCGGCAGCGTGTAACCCAACAGATGGTTCATCTAATACATAGAGCGTGCAACCGGTGGATCGTTTCGAGAGTTCGCGCCCTAGTTTAACGCGCTGTGCTTCACCGCCAGATAGTGTGGGAGCAGGCTGTCCTATTCGTATGTATCCCAAACCCACATCCTGTAAGGTCTGTAATTTGCTTGTCATTGCTGGAAATGCGGTAAATACTTCCAGTGCTTCATCAACTGTTAAATCAAGAACCTCGGCGATGGAAAGATTTTTAAAATGCACTTGTAGCGTTTCGCGGTTAAATCGCGTTCCTTTGCAAACTTCGCACGGGATATAAACATCTGGTAAGAATTGCATTTCGATGCGGATTTGACCCTGTCCTTGGCAAGCTTCACAGCGTCCACCGCGCACATTAAAAGAAAAACGTCCTGGTTTATAACCTCGGATTTTGCTTTCTGGTAATTCTGTGAACAGCTTGCGGATATGATCAAATAATCCAGTGTAGGTACCCGGATTAGAACGTGGTGTGCGCCCGATTGGAGACTGATCGATATTAATGATTTTATCAATATGTTCTAATCCTTCTATGTAATCATGTGCACCAGATTGGATATGAGATCCGTGAAGATGTCGAGCCAATGCTTTGTAGAGGATCTCAATCATTAAAGTTGACTTTCCCGATCCAGAAACACCAGTGATACATACCAATTTTCCTAATGGAATCTGGACAGTAATATCTTTGAGATTATTCTCTTTCGCACCGACAACGACGATTTCTTTACCATTTCCGCTTCTGCGTATTGCTGGAATTGCGATTTTTTCACGTCCGGATAAATAGGCTCCAGTAAGAGAATTGGGATTAGCTAAAATTGAGTCTACTGTACCTTCTGCAACAATTTGTCCGCCATGTTCACCAGCTCCTGGTCCCAAATCTATAATCCAATCTGCGCTACGGATTGTATCATCATCATGCTCAACTACGATGACAGTATTTCCTATATCGCGTAAACCCTTGAGTGTGCGTAATAAACGATCATTATCCCGTGGGTGTAATCCGATCGATGGTTCATCAAGAACATAAAGCACGCCCATTAAACGCGATCCAATCTGAGTAGCAAGGCGTATGCGTTGTGCTTCGCCACCTGATAATGAATCTGCGGAACGAGCTAAGGTGAGGTAATCTAAGCCTACATCTACTAGGAAACCAAGTCTGGCGATAAGTTCTTTAAAAATACGCTCAGCAATGATATTTTGGCGGGAATTTAATATGCTATCTTGACTCATTAACCGGTGAACCCACTCGCTTGTTCGTAAGACAGGCCATTGAGTAACCTGAACAATATTTACATTATCCACGGTGACGGCAAGAGCCTCTGGGCGTAAGCGTTCCCCGTGACAAGTTGGACAGGTCTGGACACTCATGTATTCAGAAAATTTACTGCGGATAAATTCGGAATTTGTCTCGTTATACCGCCTCTCCAGATTGGGAATAATCCCTTCAAATGGGCTGCGAAAAGTTGCTGAACGTCCATTACGGTTATGATAATGAACTGTTACTTCGCGTCCTTGTGTTCCGTAAAGAATGATGTCAAGTTTTTCTTTCTGTAAGCTTTTGACTGGAGCACTTAGGTCGATTTTTTCCTCTTCTGCTGCAGCTTCCAGCGTTTGCCAGTAATATCCACCTTCTTCGCGTGGACCACTCCATTCAGAGACCGTAATTGCACCTTCGTTCATGGAAAGATCCCAATCGGGAATAAGCAATTCAGGATCAATTTCTAATTTCCCACCCATACCTTGACAGGTAGGACATGCGCCATGGGGGGTATTAAAGGAAAAAGTGCGCGGCTCAATTTCAGGGAGACTGATACCATCAATTGGACAAGCGAGGAATTCGGAGTAATGGATGTCTTCTCCGGTTATGGTTTCACCCTCTTGAGTATCTGTATTTTGAGGCATCAAATGAACAGTCAGATAACCTTCGCCGTATTTAAGTGCTGTTTCTATCGAATCAGTCAAACGGGTGCGGAAACTTTTGGCTTCTTCTTCCTCTTCAAAGTGATGGATAATAAGGCGGTCGACCACTGCTTCTATAGTGTGTACCTTATAACGATCAAGTGTAATTTCTTGGTCGAGGTCGTAAACATTGCCATCTGCGCGGACACGGACGAAACCAGCTTTGCGTATTTCATCGAAAATTGCAAGGTAGGTTCCTTTTCGCCCACGTACAACCGGAGCTAAAATCATTAATCGCGATCCATCGGGCAGGGATTCAACCGAATCAACAATTTCTTGGGCAGATTGGCGGGAGAGTTCACGTCCACATTTTGGGCAATGTGGGATTCCTATACGTGCAAAGAGGAGACGCATATAGTCGTAGATTTCAGTTACTGTACCTACGGTGGAACGTGGGTTATGTGAAGCACCTTTTTGATCAATAGATACTGCTGGAGATAGACCTTCAATAGCATCAACATCTGGTTTATCCATTTGTCCAAGAAACTGGCGTGCATAGGCGGAAAGTGATTCTACATAACGACGTTGACCCTCAGCAAAAATTGTATCAAAGGCAAGTGATGATTTTCCTGAACCGGATAAACCAGTAATAACAACCAACTTATCGCGTGGGATTTCAACAGTAATATTTTTCAAATTGTGGACACGAGCGCCCACAACACGGATAACATTTGATGACATGTCAACTCACTTTAAAGTATTTACTGAATGGATATAGAATTTTAGCATATTTGTTCTGTCGTAGCAAGGGAAAAATGTTACCCATATCCATAGGAATCGCTTCCATGAATTTAACCCGTTTTTGTTAATTTAGATTATAATACAGCAGATGCACTATTTGTATCATCGTTCTTTTTAATATCTAAATTCCATTTCATATCGATTGAAGGAGAGTTAATTTATGTCATCAACTCATAATACCAGCCCTCGCGCCCCAACCTTCATGGATGAAGTAATCAATCACACACCAGGAGATAACAGATTAGCCAATTGCATCCAATGTGGTACCTGTGGTGGGTCATGTCCATCTGGCGCGGATATGGAGCATACCCCTCGCGCCCTTTTTCAAATGATTAAGGGTGGTTTTCGCGAAATGGTTTTACGCTCGAACACTCCTTGGTACTGTGTATCGTGCTATTACTGCACTTCACGATGTCCTCAAAACATCCACATTACGGATGTTATGTATACCCTTAAGCGCATGGCGTTAAAGGAAGGATATTATCGCGAATCGAGTGCTTCTGAGGCTCCCGCATTTTCATCCACATTTATTGATTATGTTGAAAACTACGGACGTAGTTTTGAACTCGGGTTGGCTACCCGTTATCTCCTTCGTTACAATCCAATGGGGATGGTACAGATGGCGGGAATGGGTATGGGGATGTTGCGCCGTGGGCGTATGGATCTCATTCCTACCCGAATAAAAGGCATAAATCAGTTGAAAGCCATCTTAGGCAAAGCTAAAACTTTGGGAGGTGAAGTATGAAATATGGTTACTATCCCGGTTGTTCGTTGGAAAGAAACGCAGCAGCATATAATGTCTCTACAATGGCAATTGCTGAACCGTTAGGAATAGAATTTAATGAGATAGATGATTGGAATTGTTGTGGAGCAACTGAATACACATCTATAGATTTATTGGCAGCATATGCATTGATTGCTAGAAATCTTGCCTTAGCAGAACAATTACCAGATAATGGTAAATTAGTTGCTCCTTGCAGTGCATGCTTCTTAAATCTGACGAAAGTTGCACATCAACTTGAGGAAGAAGAGACTCTTGCTGATAAGGTTAATCTGGCTCTGGCGGAAGGAAAACTGCATTATACGCCAGGCAGTATTCAGGTTTATCACCTCTTAGAAGTAATTTTTAATGACGTTGGGTTAGATAATTTGGCGAAAAAAGTGGTCAAACCTTTGAAGGGTTTGAGGATTGCACCTTATTACGGTTGTATGATTGTTCGCCCTGGTTATCAGCGAACATTTGACAATCCGGAGCATCCCACCAGCCTTGATTCTATTATGAATGCACTGGGCGCCTTTGTGGTAGATTTTCCGATGAAAGCCAATTGTTGTGGCGGACATATGACGCAAATAAGTCAACCAGTTGCTTTGGAAATGTTGCGTCGTCTGTTAAAGAACGCTGCAGATTATCGCGCAGATATTATAGTAACCCTTTGTCCAATGTGCCAATTAAATTTAGATGCTTATCAAGAAAACGTGAATGCGTATTTCAAAACAGATTATCATATACCGACATTGTATTTCACACAACTAATCGGCATTGCTATGGGAATTCCTGCAGAGCAATTGGGCATTGGGAAGGAACTTGTCGATGCTCGACCAGCATTAGCAAAAATTGGTATAGAAGTTCCTAGTGAAGAATCCGTCCCTGAAAAGAAAAAGCATCCGAAAGAATCTCTTCCGATGCCGACCATGTCAAAGGAGGACTGACGATGATTGAACCAAGAATTGGCGTATATGTATGTCATTGTGGCACCAACATCGCCGGCGTGGTGGATGTTGCGGAAGTTTCCAAATGGGCAAGTGAACACCTCAAAGGACGTGGGGTTGTTATTTCTCGTGATTATAAATTTATGTGTTCGAGCTTGGGACAAGAATTAATTGAAAAAGATATCAAGGAGTATAGGTTAAACAGAGTTGTGGTAGCTGCTTGTTCTCCACATCTTCACGAAGCTACATTCCGTACTGCAACAAAGAGCGCTGGGCTAAATCCTTATCTGACTGAGATGGTTTCAATTCGAGAGCAGGACTCTTGGGTTCACACGGACAAAATCGCAGCTACGAATAAGGCGAAGGCAATGATATCTGGCGGAGTGGAAAGAGTCCGTTACCATGAACCTTTAGAACCTCTCCACGTGCCGATTCATCCAGCTACGCTTGTTGTGGGGGGGGGAATCGCTGGGATTCAGGCTGTCTTGGAGTTAGCAGATGCTGGACAAAAGGTCTATTTGGTGGAAAGGGAACCTTCCATTGGTGGTCATATGGCTCAATTTGATAAAACGTTCCCGACTCTAGATTGTTCAGCCTGTATTCTTACACCGAAAATGGTTTCAGTGGGTAAACATCCCAACGTCGAATTATTTACCTGGAGTGAGGTAACCAATGTTGAAGGCTATGTTGGTAACTTCACAGTAAATATACATAAAAAGGCTCGTTTTGTTAAAGAGGATATCTGTACTGGTTGTAGCATTTGCCAGGAGAAATGCCCAAAGAAGGTAATTGATGATGTTTTTGAAGCAGGATTGGGATATCGTAAGGCAGTATATACTCCCTTTGCACAAGCGATCCCTAATTACCCTGTGATAGATAAAGAGAATTGTACCTATTTCCAAAAGGGGACTTGTAGGGCGTGCGAAAAACTCTGTCCGACCAAAGCAATTGACTTTACTCAAGAAGATCAAGACATTTCTATCCAGGTTGGTAATATCATCCTTGCTACTGGATATGATTTATTTGATTCTCGGAGAATACCCCAATATGGCTATGCAAGATTGGCAAATGTGTTTACAAGTCTGGAATTTGAACGTTTATCAAACTCAGCAGGTCCTACCGGTGGTAAAGTAGTTTTACGTGACGGAGTGACTGAGCCAAAAACAGTCGGAATTGTTCATTGTGTAGGTAGTCGCGATAAAAATTATAATAATTACTGTTCGGCGATTTGTTGCATGCAGAGTTTAAAATTTGCCCATCTGGTGGAAGAACGTACAGGTGCTGAGGTATATAATTTCTACATTGATATCCGTACCCCAGCAAAGGATTATGATGAATTCTATCAGCGTGTATTGGAAGAAGGTACAATCTTTATTCGTGGAAAGGTAGCGGAAGTTACAGATGCCGCACGCATGGCTGGCGAAGAAGGGAAGATAATCATTCAAGTAGAAGATACTCTGATGGGAAAACAGCGACGGATACCTGTAGATATGGTCATCCTCTCAGCGGGGCTTGAACCACGCCGGGATGCGAAGGCTGTAGCTAAGTTATTTGGCATCTCATGTAGTTCTGCTGGATGGGTCATTGAAAAGCATCCTAAACTCGATCCGATTGCCACAATGACAGATGGTATTTTTATTGCTGGTTGTATGCAGGGACCAAAAGATATTCCTGCCAGTGTGGCGCAAGGTGCAGCCGCAGCAGCACGGGTTCTAGGTCGTATTCAACAGAAAGAAATTGCTTTAGAGCCGATACGAGCAACAGTTAACGAAACGCAATGTTCTGGCTGCCGTATCTGTAATAATATGTGTCCGTATAATGCGATTTTGTTCCATGAAGATCGTGCGGTTTCGGAGGTAAATCCAGCATTATGTCAGGGCTGTGGTACTTGCATTGCTGCTTGCCCGGCTGGAGCGATTTCTGGAACTGGCTTCAGCAACGAACAGGTAATGGCACAAATCGAAGGGTTACTCTTATTAAACCTTGAAGCAGAACCTGCTTAGGAGATGACACATGGAAGAGCAACAACAGTTTGAACCTAAAATAATTGGCTTTACCTGCAACTGGTGTAGTTATCGGGCTGCAGATTTAGCAGGCATTTCACGTACAAAATACCCGCCTAATGTTCGCCTTATTCGGTTGATGTGTTCAGGAAGGTTGGATCCAACCTTTGTTTTTAAGGCATTTTCAAGCGGAGCGGATGGTGTGCTTATAAGCGGATGTCATCCTGGAGACTGCCACTATGTGGATCAAAATTATAAAACCATGCGCCGTTTTGCACTCATGGAAAAAATGTTAGTACAAATGGGCTTTGAACAAGGAAGAATAAAACTTGTTTGGGCAAGTGCGGGTGAAGGTTTGCAATTTGCTGAAGCCGTTACGGGGATGGTTGAAACAGTACGTAAATTGGGACCGTTGGATTGGCACATTAGAGGTCAAAGTAATGGGCATCTTACAAAAGAGCTATTATTGAAGGAGGATGTAGTATGAGTGCCAATAGTAAACCAAAGTTTGCAATGTATTGGGGTGCATCATGTGGCGGCTGTGAAGTCGCTGTCTTGAACACGCATGAAAAAATATTGGATATCGATGCTAATTTTGACGTGGTTTTCTGGCCTGTTGCTATGGATGCCAAATATAAAGACGTAGAAGCAATGGAAGACGAATCAATCTTGGTTACGTTTTACAATGGTGGCATTCGTACATCAGAAAATGAGCATCTTGCGAAATTATTACGTAGGAAATCGAAGATATTGGTGGCATTTGGTTCCTGTGCTTCAGAAGGTTGTATTCCGGGATTGGCAAACCTGTATAGTAAGAATGAATTGTTTAACACAGTGTATGCGCAAAGAGATGGATGTTCAACCGTCAATCCAGAAAACATACGCCCACAGCAAAATTGGGACGCTCCGGAAGGATCGATTCAAATTCCAGAATTTTATTCAATATTGAGACCTATCAATCAAGTTGTGGACGTTGATTATTATTTGCCAGGTTGTCCGCCTGAATCAGAACGAATTGCAGAAGTAGTGGATTTAGTAATTCAAGTAATTCGCGGAGAAGCGGCTCTTCCTCCGAAAGGATCTGTAATAGGTGCAGGTGCATCTACGGTTTGCGATGAGTGTAAGCGGTCACGGAATGTGAAGACAATAAAGAAATTCGTTCGTATTCAAGATTTTATGCCAGATCCATCGATGTGCTTGTTAGAACAAGGAATTGTATGTAATGGTCCAGCAACGCGAAGTGGGTGTGGAGCTCTTTGTCCTAGTGCCGGAGCGGTATGCATCGGATGCTACGGTGTTGCTGAAGGAGTCATCGATTACGGCGCACGTATGTTGAGTGCTGTTTCGAGTGTAATTGACAGCCGGAATGAAAAAGAGATAGAAAAAATCATTGAAGGAATCCCAGATCCGGCTGGAATGTTCTATCGTTTTAGCCTGGCTTCTTCTCTTTTGGGTGCCAGCAAATCTGCTTGGCATGATAAGGAATAGGAATTGGAGATAAGAATATGAAACAACGAATAACGATTGATCCAATTACACGACTTGAAGGACATGGGAAGATTGAAATATTTCTGGATGACGAAGGGAATGTTGCCAATACTCATTTTCAAATCCCAGAATTACGTGGTTTTGAGCAATTTGTTGTTGGCAGGCAAGTAGAAGAAATGCCATTAATCACTAACCGAATCTGTGGCGTTTGTCCTGAAGCACATCATATGGCAGCGGCAAAGGCGATTGATGCAGTCTATCATGTTGATCCACCGCCTACTGCTAAAAAATTACGTGAATTACTTTACATGGCTTTTTATGTAACTGATCACACCACGCATTTTTATGCTTTGGGTGGACCAGATTTTATCATGGGACCTGATGCTCCAGTCGCTGAGCGTAATATTTTAGGTGTAATCCATAAGGTGGGGTTGGAGACAGCTAGTAAAGTAATCCAGGCGCGCAAAAATGGACATCGTGTAATTGAAATTATTGGTGGTAGAAAGGTGCATCCTTGTACTTCGATCCCCGGTGGGTTAACAAAGGGGATTACAGAAGATGAGCGATCTGAGATTGAAAAAATTGGACGATCGTCTATTGAGTTTGCTCAATTTACGCTCAAGCTTTTTGATGAAATTGTACTTAAAAATAAGGCTTATGTTGATTTGATCTTAGGCGATGCGTACGAGCATAAGACATACTATATCGGGCTTGTAGATGATAATAATAAGATCAACTTTTATAATGGTAAAGTCAGTGTAGTATCACCTGATGGAGAAAGGATAGGAAAATATGCTCCATCTGAATATCGCGAATGGATTGAAGAGCGTGTTGAACCATGGACATACCTAAAATTCCCTTACTTGAAGAAGGTTGGCTGGAAAGGTTTAGTCGATGGAAAAGATTCGGGTGTATATTGTGCAACGCCATTGTCGCGTTTAAACGCTTCTGATGGGATGGCTACTCCTTTAGCGCAGGAAGAATATGAGAGATTCTTCGATACATTAGGTGGCAAACCAGTTCATAAACGATTAGCAACACATTGGGCGCGCCTTGTTGAACTCCTCTATGCTGCTGAGCATCTTGTCGAGTTGGCAACAGATCCGGAAATCACCTCGGATAATTTTCGCACTATACCAAAAGAAAAACCAACAGAGGGGGTAGGAATTGTGGAAGCACCACGTGGAACGCTCACTCATCATTATTGGACGGATGAACGTGGAATTGTCACCAAGGCAAACCTGATTGTTGGAACAACAAATAATTATGCTCCAATGAGTATGTCTGTGAAAAAAGCAGCGCAAAGCTTGATAAAGAAAGGAACGATTGCAACAGAAGGTTTACTCAATATGGTAGAGATGGCTTTTCGGTTGTATGATCCATGTATGTCTTGTGCTACCCATTCTTTACCCGGACAAATGCCATTCGAAGTAACTATCCGTGGTGCAGATGGGCAAGTAATTGATGTTTTGCGCCAGTATTGTTAGGTGAAAATGGAATATCGTAATATACTGGTTATCGGCCTTGGAAATCCCATTTTAGGTGATGATGGTGTTGGTTGGCGAGTCGGTGAAGCTGTCCAGGAGATTCTTAATAAAGAGAGCATGGGAAAGGCTTCCGACTCGCAAAAATATAAAATTGATATTGAATGTTTGGCAGAAGGTGGTTTGCGTCTAATGGAAATTATGGTAGGATATGATTATGCGGTAATTATTGATGCAATTACGACCCATAATCAACCGATTGGTAGCGTATCCTGTTTTCCAATTGAAAAAATGCCTGATTTGACTGCCGGTCATTTTGCGTCGCCACATAATACAACCCTACAGACGGCACTTCAGTTGGGTAGAGAATTAAATTTATCTTTACCTGAGAAAGTAATTATCATCGGGATCGAAGCAAAGAAAGTCTATGATCTGTCTGAGGAACTAACACCATCAATTAAAGATTCTATCCCGCAGGCTGTCCATCAGACGATTGATCTCCTAAAGAATTTGATTTCCGGGAGTAATTCCCAGGAGGGAAAAAATGATATCACCTGAATTACTGCGATGGTATCCGTTCTTTGGTGCCTTTAATGACGAGCAACAAAAAGAGATTGCTATGATTTCAGAAGAGATTACAGCAAAAAAAGGGGATATTCTTTTCAATAAAGGCGATAAAGCTGCTTTTCTTTATGTCTTGATCGAAGGGAGTGTAGATCTTTATGGATTTGTGTCTAGTGAACATGATCCTACGTTCTATAAGGAGTTTTTAGCTGGAGAGATGGAAACTGGGTCGATTATTGGTATATCAGCACTTATCGAACCATATATTCTTACTCTTTCTGCGAAAGTAATGGATCATAGCCGGCTTATAAAGATTGATGCTATTGACTTGCATCGATTCTGTGAGGATGATCCACAATTTGGTTATTCTTTAATGAAGCAGGTTGCTCGATTAGCTATGAATCGGTTGGATAGTACTCGTGGACTCCTTGCGGCGATGTTTGCTGAGTGGTGATATACTTATTGGAGGAATAATTAATTTCATTGTGTATATTGTAAAGTTTTTATATATATTAAATTAGGAAAAGAGGAATTAAATGACAAAGAAATATAGTGCTCCCCCTACAATGCAAATAGATCCAGCCAAGACTTATATTATTGAAGTAGAAACCAATAGAGGGAAGATAGACATTGAGTTATACCCGCAGTATGCACCGAAAACAGTTAATAATTTTATATTTCTAACGAAAGAAGGTTTCTATGATGGCGTAGTCTTCCACCGTGTTCTCTCTAACTTTGTAATTCAAGGCGGAGATCCAACTGGAACAGGTATGGGGGGGCCCGGTTATAAATTTGAAGATGAATTCAAGAATAATCCTTTGAAGCATGAAACTGGTGTTCTTTCAATGGCGAACTCTGGTCCAAATACGAACGGAAGTCAGTTTTTTATAACATATTCACCCCAGCCTCATTTGAATGGTAAACACACTGTGTTTGGCAAAGTAATCAATGGATTAGATGTGGTTTATGCTATCAAACAAGGGGATAAGATGGTTAAAGTAACTTTGAAAGAGGAATAAAGAACTAATATTTCGGAATATGCTGGAAGGTGTTGTAACTTGGGCTGAAATTGATCTGGATGCTATCGCAGCAAATGTCGATTTATTTAAGCGATTTGTCGGGAAATCAGTCGAAGTAATTGCCGTGGTTAAGGCAAACGCATATGGGCATGGTGCTGTAATTATTGCGGGCGTTGCGCTTGCTAATGGAGCAACGCGTTTAGCAGTCCATCGTGTTGTGGAAGGCATTGAACTTCGTAAAGCTGGAATAGAAGTTCCTATCCTAATTATGGGATATCTACCTCCAGATGGTGCCAAATTGGCAGTAGAATGGCGTCTTACACCGTCGATTATAACTATTGAAACAGCCGAAGCTCTTTCAGAAGAATCGATACGCCAAGATAAGAAGACTTCAGTACACGTAAAGTTAGACTCGGGCATGAATCGTTATGGGGTTATGCCAGATGAGGTGATGAACTATATATATAATGTTTCAAAATTTCCTGGAATTGGTGTTGAAGGAATTTTCACTCATTTTGCTACTGCTGACTCTGCTGACCAAACACATGTAAATCGGCAATTGGAAATTTTTATTAATGTGTTGACTACTTTGCATAGAAATGGTTTTGAAATCCCATTAGTGCATGCTGCAAATAGTGCCGCTATCATGAAGCTGCCAAAATCTTATTTCAATGCTGTTCGCTTGGGAATTGCTATGTACGGTATGAAACCATCTGATGAATGGCAACCGGTGTTCGATCTTAATCCCGCACTGACCCTTAAGAGTCGGGTCAGTCGAGTGCGCGAATTGCCACCTGATTCTGGCATAAGTTATGGTCGTACATTTGTAACTCAGCGGATTACAAAGGCTGCTTTGATACCAGTAGGTTATGGGGATGGTTATCATAGAGCCTTATCCAACAAAGGGTGTGTTCTTATTCGTGGAGAACGTGCTCCAATTTTAGGGCGAGTTTGTATGGATCAATTTATAGTGGATGTTAGTCATATTCCTGGAGTTGCGATAGAAGATGAAGTTGTGTTAATTGGAAAACAGAATGAAAATTGGATAACTGCCGATGAAGTAGCAAAATGGGCTGGGACAATTAATTATGAAATATCAACCTCTCTTTTACCACGTGTCGTGCGTATCTACAGACAAGGCGGTAGACTGTTTTTTCCAAGATAGCATATCTATTGAACCGATAATTGCTCCTAAGACAATGAGAGCCATCGCTAATCCTGAAACCCAGGTCAGTGAACGTCCCCCTAAAAATATAAGGAGAGATGTAGATAGTAGAGGCGTCAGGTAAGAAAGAGATCCGATGATTCGTGGATCACCCTGCTTAAGGGATGCATCCCATGCAAAGAATGCTAATCCCATCGGTCCTATCCCTAAAAGGATGAGAATTAGCCAATCGACAAATTTGAGGCTATTGATAAAGTCAAATGAACGTGCCTCTGCAAAGTATAATCCAACGGATAACAGACCGGATATAAGACAAAATCCTCCAACTGCTGCTGTTGGGAAAGGGGGCAAACGTTTGGTAAGCAGAGAGTAACTTGCCCAAACGAAAGCGGCGCTACCTGCAAACAAGTACCCACGAATGTTTGCCATATCTAAACTAAGGCTGCCCCCTGTAACGATCAATCCTGCACCGGTAAGTCCCATGAGGGCTCCAATAATGTGGTAATAGCGTAGCTGGTATCCCTGAAGAAAGACTGGTGATAGAAGTACGATTAGGAGAGGCCATAAATAGTTTATCAGACTGGCTTCAACCGGGGGGGCGTAACGAAAAGCAGTAAAATACAAAAAGTGATAACCAAATATCCCACCTATCCCAACAGCAAATGTTTTTAAAGGGACACGCCATTGTCGAATTAAAAAAATACTCATTATTCCACTGACGCATAAAGCTGTACCAACGGAGAGGAAAGGCGGAACATGAGTTACATGTGTTCCTAGAGTAGCAAGGGATCCCCAAAGGATAATTGCAGAAAAGGCGAGTATGAAAGCAGATGAGCGCATTAATCAAGTGCCCCGAGAACTTCTTTACTATGATCTGATGGTTTGACGTTTTCAAAAATTTTCAATATTTTTCCATCTTGAGCGATAAGGAAAGTTGTCCGTAAAACACCCATATATTCTCTGCCCATGAATTTCTTTAAACCCCAAACATCATACATTTCGCAAATCTTGTGTTCAGGATCGGCAAGTAATGTATAGGGGAGATTATATTTTAATTTGAAATTGGCGTGAGATTTCTCGTTATCTGGGCTAACACCAAGGATGATCACCCCCGCCCTCTGATAAGCAGAATAATCATCCCGAAAACTACATGCCTCGGTTGTACATCCTGGTGTATCATCTTTAGGATAGAAATAGAGTACAACAGGGTGTCCACGGTAATCCGATAAAGTATGTAATGTATCGTTATCATCAGGCAAAGTAAAATCAGGTGCAAGATCGTTAACATTAAGATTCACGGAATTTTCTCCTTATATCCATCCATTTTTTATATATTGATTTTAATCGTTTTTCCCATATCGGAGATATCATATCCAGGTAATATTGAAACTTGTTTTTGGAATACCTTGTTATCCAATAAATCAAATAATGGTTTTAATAATTCATTTTCTGCATGTTCCAGGGGGACAACAAGGTCATAACGTTCTTGAAAAAGTGGAATAAAATCTAAATCCAAAGCTCTTGCTGCTGCTGCAATTCCCAAACCACAGTCAGCACGGTTAGAAGAAACTGTAGCACCTACTGCTAGATGAGTATATTCCTCAAGTCCATATCCTTGAATGACAGATGGGGAAATATTTTCCAGATTTAGGTGATAATCAAGCAAAACTCGTGTTCCTGCCCCGCGTTGCCGGTTTACGTAGCGTATATCATCACGAGTCAAGTCTCTTAACCCTCTGATTTCTTTAGGGTTATTTTTCTGCAAGATTAATCCTTGCTGTCTGCCTGCTAGCGTAATAACGTTAACAGGTGTATTAGGTATATATTCTTTTATGTAGGAAATATTGTATTCTCCGGTTTGAGTATCTAACAGGTGCGAACCTGCTATATGAGCCATACTGTTCTGTAAAGCGATTAACCCTCCAAGGCTACCAACATTTGACGATACTAATCTGCGTGTGCGTTGGGCAAGAAATTGAGCTATGATATCGAGAATAATATCATGTGATCCAATAGCAATAATTGTTTTTTCAATTTCATGCGGTTGGCTATATAACCGAACTTGTATATCTTCATTGGCTTGTAATCCTTGTATTCCACGAGGGATTATCGTAATACCATCAGAACGGACTAACGAAGTTATCACACCTGCTCCGCGTGTAAGAGGAGCGGCTAATATTTGATTCCCAACTTTTCCAACCACGACACGTAGATAATCATCATCTCCAGCGGGAGAAACAACCTTCCGCGTTAGTTTAGCACGGATAGTAGGTGGCTCATAAGCTGTTTTTCCCAACCAACGAGCTATCAACGGCTCAATGAAGATTTCCATGGTTAATGCGGCAGATACTGGATAGCCCGGTACACCGATAATAGGTATTATCCGTGGGGTATGAAGCATACCTAGAATTACTGGATGTCCAGGGTGGACAGCCACACCATGGACAAAAACGTTTCCGAGTGATGCAATAACCTGCGCAGAGAAATCTTCCATACCGGCTGATGAACCGGCATTAAGAAGAATTAAATCATTTTCTTGTGCTGCTTCTATTACCCTTAGTTTCAAAATTTCGATATCGTCAGGTGTAATGGAAAATCGCGTTGCTTTTCCTCCCCAATTATTAATCTGCGCTGCCATGACAAGAGAGTTATACTCAGTGATCTCACCGATTTTTGCAGGTTTGCCAATAGGAATAAGCTCTGTTCCGGTAGGGAGAATCGCAACGCGCGGTTTTCTTGTTACTCGGATTTTGGAATGTCCACAAGCAGCAATTGCACCTAAGTCCACAGCTCTTAATAAATGACCAGAAGGAAGCACTAATTCCGATGCAACAATATCTTCTCCCAGCAAGCGAATATTTTTCCATGGAGTAATGCCTGCTCGTATACGAATGGCATTTGGTTGGCGAAAATTGGATGCAGCGTGTCCGAATTCATT